>JARUKZ010000066.1 GCA_029688955.1 Chitinispirillales bacterium ANBcel5
ATCGATTCAGCCGCGTTTATCAGCACCGTAGATCTCCTTGGAGATGGGACGGCCTGTCTTGTGTGGGCATCACCGCTTCCCGGTAAAACTTCATCACTGCGCTATATTCACCTGATGAAAAACGGGAAACCTCATCTGTTGACACGGGTGGTCAACAACATGGGCGCTGAGACAATAATCACCTATGCTCCATCAACAAAGTTCTATCTGCAGGATAAGCTTGCAGGTAACCCCTGGGTGACAAAACTTCACTTTCCGGTGCATGTGGTTGAGCGGGTGGAGACGATTGACCATATCGGGAAAAACAGACTTGTCAATAAATATGCGTATCATCACGGGTATTATGATGGTCATGAGCGGGAGTTTCGCGGCTTTGGGATGGTGGAGCAATGGGACACTGAAAGTTTTGAAGAGTGTGAAGATTGTGATGGTATCGATACCTATGTTGCTCCGATCCATACAAAGACCTGGTTTCATAACGGAGCGCACAAACACGACTCCAAAATATCGAAAGTATATGAGCAGGAGTATTGGAAGGGGGATGGTGATGCATTTCATCTCCCCGATACGGTGTTGCCTGAACTTGAAACAGATGAGATGCTTGAGGCTATACGTGCACTGCGCGGCTCGGTGTTACGCACTGAGGTGTATGAAGCGGGTGATGAAGCTTCCGATGTTCCCTATCAGGTTACAGAGACTAACTTTGCAGTGCATAAGGTTCAGCCTAAGGGAAACAACCGGCATGGGGTGTTTTTTACCAATGCACATGAAACGATCACTTTTCACTATGAGCAGAACGCAGATGATCCCCGCATAGGGCATGAGTTTGTGCTGGAGGTTGATGCATTTGGTAATGTAAAAAAGGTTGCTGATCTTGTGTATCCCAGGCGTTCGGGAAGTGGTGTGCATGGTGAGCAGCTTAAACCCTACATGACAGCACAGGCTACAGAGTTTATAAACGAGACAGATGATTTATATCTTATCGGGGTTCCTTACGAGTCAAAAGGCTATGAGATTGGCGGGAATCTTCCTGTTACTGCCGGTGAAAGGGTGACATTCGAAGATGTGCAGGAGTTTTTGGAGCTTGCGATAAGTGATGCCAACACAATTCCCTATCATGGTGAGTTTGTACCCGGCGCATCACATCAAAGCCGTCTTATCTCCTGGTCGCGGCATTACTTCTGGAACGAGGATCAGAGCGGTGCAGGTGGATTGGGGGAGATCGTGTCACCAGTTCTTCCGCATCATGAAGAGAACGCGGTATTTACACCAGAGCTTATCAGTCAGGTGTTTGATAGTGGAATAAGCGATACTGATATCACTTCTGCTGGTTACTACTTAAATGAACATTACTACTGGAACCGCGGAGCTGTACAGTTTTATCAGAGTGGTGATTTCTATCTCCCAGTGCGCATGGAAGACCCGCTTGGTGGCTCTTTTGATATAGAGTATGACACATACAACCTGGCTCAGATAGCTATCACCGATGCAATGGGGAATGAAACCTCTGCATCTATTGACTATCGCACACTTCACCCCTGGCATCTCACCGATCCCAACGAAAATATGAGTGAAGCGCTTACCGATCCTCTGGGAATGGTGATCGCAACATCTATATACGGGACTGAAAATGGTATCGATAAAGGGGATGCTCCTCTTGATGAATACGATGAACTCACCGACGCTTCAATCGAGGCGATCGTCTCCAATCCCGAAGATTATCTTCAGGATGCTACCACCTTTTTCTTCTATGATCTTCATGCCTGGACTGATCGCGCTGAACCACCGCAGTTTATTGCGCTTGCCCGTGAAACACATATCAGTGATCTGGCTGGGGGTGAAACATCGAGGATACAGATAAGTCTGGGTTACAGTGATGGTTTTGAGCGAGAGCTTCAGAGCAAGATCAAGGTTGAGCGAGGGCTTGCCTGGGTGCGTCAGGACAATGATGAGTATGAAGAGGAGGAGGTTGAAGACCGCTGGCTTGTATCGGGGCGTACCGTTTACAATAATAAGCAGGAACCGGTAAAGCAGTATGAGCCTTTCTACAGCGCAACTCATGAATATGAGCCAGAGCAGTTCTTTGCTGAGCTTGGTGTTACTCCGATCATTCATTACGACCCGCTGATGCGGGTGGTGAAAACCGATCTTCCGGATGGTCATTCTACTAGTGTCGAATTTACTCCATGGGAAGTGGAATCCTACGATCAGAATGATAATGAAACCGGGCATGATCATTTCAATACTCCGCAGGTGGCCATACTCGACACATTGGGCAGAGAGTTTAGGGTAAAGCAGTATCTGGAAGATAAGAATACTGCTACAGGGGATCAGATTTATGAAACAGTAACTACCTTTGATATCACTGGAAATCCTCTCACTATAACCGACCCGCGTGGTAATGTGGCCTTTACTTATACCTATGATATGGCGGGACATCCCTTAAGGACGCAGAATATCGATGCCGGGGATGACAGGATTTTTATAGATGTGATGGAGAATCCGGTGTTGTCTTTTGATTCCCGCGGGCATAAAGTCACTGTCGTGTACGATGAGCTTCATCGCCCGGTGCTCTCTTCTGTGTCCGGAAATGGTCTGGATAATATTACCGAGAGAGTGATCTACGGAGAGAGTGTGGCTGATGCTGCAACGCACAATCTCCGTGGGCAAATGTATCAACATTACGATCAGGCTGGTCTGGTCACGATTCCTTCCTACTCTTTTAAAGGCGAACCCAAAAGATCAGAGCAGAAAATTCGTACAGAATACAAGCTTGAGGCAAACTGGGCTGAAGGTGAAGAGTGGGATGTGCTTCTTGAGAGCGAAACTTTTATCACTGAACTTTTTTATGATGCGCTTGGACATGTAACCGAACAATATGCTCCTGATGAAAGTGTTACAAAACCAGAGTATCACCTTAGTGGTACCCTTAACGGGGTAGAGGTTAAGTTAAGAGGTGAATCTGATTTTACGCGGTTTGTGGATTCTATCAGTTACAATGCAAAGGGGCAGCGTGAAAAGATAGAGTATGGGAATTCTACAGAGACACACTACACCTACGAGCCTGAAACTTTTCGATTAATTGGGTTAAAAACAGTACGAACTTCGGATAACACAGATCTTCAGGATATCAGCTATACCTACGACCCGGTAGGAAATATCACCCATATTGAAGATAACACACACGGGCGCATATTCCATGATGGGGAAATTGTTGACCCTGATAATGATTTTGTTTATGATGCACTCTATCGCCTCACCGAAGCTGTGGGGCGTGAGCATCTGGGGTTAAACAATCCAATACTATCCAATCACGATAAATTCAAGCAAAGCATTTTAGCAAACCTTAATGATAGCCACCAGTTAGCGAAATACAGAAGAAACTACACCTATGACAAATCTGGAAACCTTACTCAGATAAAGCATGAAACAAAAAATTCCACAAGGAGTTTTACCCGCAACCTGGTTGTGGCATCTGGTTCAAATCGTGCAATCCCAGACTCCATGGGAAGTGATGTTGCTCCATTTTTTGACCTGAACGGTAATATGACCGCTCTTGAGCATCTGGCAGGTATCGACTGGAATTATCGTGATAACATCTCCAAAGCTACAATTATAGAAAGAACTGGTTCCACTGATGATGCCGAATATTATGTTTATAATAGCGGCGGTGACAGGGTCAGGAAGTTAAAAGAGACTCTCGAGCACGGGCACGTAGTAATAGAGGAAAAGCTCTATTTAGGCGGTGTGGAGATCAAGCGCATCCGCACCGAAAGTTCTTTGACATTGGAACGGTTTGATCATCATGTGATGGATGATACCTCACGGATTGCTATTGTTAACCATTGGATTAAAGCCGATCTTCTTCGTGAGGTCGATAGTTCAGACGATCTGAATCAGAACAAGGTCCGGTACCAGTATGGTAACCATCTTGGGTCTGCATCACTTGAGCTTGATAGTGAAGGTCAGTTGATCTCCTATGAGGAGTACTTTCCCTATGGAGGAACTTCTTTTGTAGTAGGGAATAGCGAAAAAGAAGTCAAGCTCAAGGAATATCGCTACACCGGGAAAGAACGAGATGATGCCACTGGGTTGTATTATTATGGAGCAAGGTATTATGCGCCCTGGATTGGGAGGTGGTTGAGTGCGGATCCTATTGTGAGAATATATTACCCCCATGTGCAGCAAGTAGAGAGTGGGATGTATGTTGAGAATGAGGCTGAGGATGAAACCATTGAATGGTTTCATCCAATTTGCTTCAAAATAGGCTGCAATGAACTAAATATTAATCTCTATAAATTCTGTAGTGATAATCCTATAACTATGATCGACACAGATGGATTATTTCCAAATAGATACTCTGGTCCTCTGCTTATTGATTCAACGGGCAAAATATATGAAGATGGAAAAAACGTTATCGCATTGGTCGGATTGCCTGGACCTTCTGGCAGGTTATTTGAAATCACAGCAGAAACTTGGATCAATGAAAATACAGAATTCTTAGACAATGTTGAAATAATATATGCAAAAGATTTTGGAAGTGTAGAAGAGATAATGTCGGAAATAAAAGAAAAATTTGGAGAAGATGGAATTGATCGAATTGCCTACTTTGGGCATTCTTCACCTACCGCGTTATCAGTTTTTTACGGAAGTACAGAAATAGAGGAAAGATGGATAAGACCATACACTAGTTGGGAGGGTATAAAGTTCAGAGATGGTGCAGAAATATATCTGTTTGGCTGTAACGCTGCTACTGCTGGTGAGTATTCTATTGCGCAATTTATCGCGAAAGAAACTGGTGTAAAAACTGGTGGATATACCCATTATGCAATATTTACTGATGATCCAGAATTGGGTAAGCTAAAAAGAAAACCAGATAGGGAAAAAGATATAAACAGAATTATTCCACCGAGTGAAAAACTGTGGTTAGTACCGGAGCATGGTGAAGAAATGAAGTTTTATACACGATAAATCAACTAATAAAAGTGCAATTAAAGGCAGTAATGAAAAAAATACTAATATTCTTACTTATTATTGTTATTGCAAATTCTTGTAAAAAACCAGAGTGCAACGAGAGTGGTATCACAAAAAAAAGGGAAATAAATAGTCCCGTATATGCATCTTGGTCAAATATGGGTACTTGGATTTTTTTACGCAGTTCTGAGAAAAAAGATGCTGAATCATTATTGTATATAGGGTTTGATTTTGAAAATGAAACTATGTCAAAAGGTGGTGCTGATAGTTATTTAGTTGATGAGTTTATCGAGATAGTCAATTACATGTATAATGATAATGTTAGATTAAAAACCATTGAGAGTAATGGTGTTTTAACATTAACATATCAAAATAATGACCAGATAATTTGGGATTATGAAAACAAAAAACGACCAATTAATATTGTTAACAAAACAGATGATAATGTAAACACGAATAAGCGTTAATTTTAAGTTCAGCACAAAAAAGAAACTGATTTCACCGATTTTGTCACTAGTTGAGGTAGGGGTTTGCTAATCGAGAATGGTGGTCGATCTTGTCGGTGTTCCTTACGAGGCAAAGAGTTTCGAGATTGGCGGGGATCTTTCTGTCACTGCCGGTGAAAGGATGACATTTGATTATGTGCGGGATTTTCTGGATGATGCATTGAAAGATGAGAATATTGTGCCTTACCATGGTGAGTTTGATTCCGGGGCAGAGCATCAGAGCCGTCTTATCTCCTGGTCGAGGCATTACTTCTGGAATGAGGATCAGGATGATGTTTCACCGCTTGGCCAAATATCTGAAAAGGCACTGCTTCATCATGAAGAGAACGCGGTGTTTACGCCGGAGCTTATCGGACAGGTATTTGACAGTGGGATAAACAATAGTGATATCACTTCTGCCGGTTATTACTTAAATGATAACTACTGGTGGAACCCTGGTATGGTGCAGATATATCAGAGTGGTGATTTCTATCTCCCAGTGCGCATGGAAGACCCGCTCGGTGGCTTTTTTGATATAGAGTATGACACGTACAACCTGGCTCAGATAGCTATCACCGATGCTTTGGGAAATGAAACCTCTGCATCTATTGACTATCGTACGCTTCATCCCTGGCATCTCACCGATCCCAATGAAAACATGAGTGAAGCGCTTACAGATCCATTAGGGATGGTGATCGCAACATCAGTGTACGGGACTGAAAGTGGTATCGATAAAGGGGATGCTCCTCTTGATGAGTATAATGAAGTCGCAGATCCCTCCATCGAATTTATTGTCTCCAATCCTGAAGATTATCTTCAGGAAGCCACCACCTTTTTCTTCTATGATCTTCATGCCTGGACAGATCGCGCTGAACCACCGCAGTTTATCGCTCTTGCCCGTGAGACACATGTCAGTGATCTGGCTGGGGGTGAAACATCGAGGATACAGATAAGTCTGGGTTACAGTGATGGTTTTGAGCGTGAGCTTCAGAGTAAGATTAAGGTTGAGAGTGGGCTTGCCTGGGTGCGCCAGGACAATGATGAGTATGAAGAGGAGGAGGTTGAAGACCGCTGGCTTGTATCGGGGCGTGTCGTTTACAATAATAAGCAGGAACCGGTAAAGCAGTATGAGCCTTTCTACAGCGCAACGCACGAATATGAACCTGAGCAGTTCTTTGCTGAATTTGGTGTTACTCCGATCATTCATTACGACCCGCTGATGCGTGTAGTGAAAACCGAGCTGCCTGATGGTCATTTTACTCGTGTTGAATTTACTCCCTGGGAAGTGGAAAGCCACGACCAGAACGATAATAAGGCAGGGCATGATCATTTTAATACTCCGCAGGTGGCAATACTCGACACACTGGGCAGAGAGTTTAGGGTAAGGCAGTATCTGGAAAATAAGGATACAGCTACAACGGATCAGATTTATGAGACAGTAACTACCTTCGATATCACCGGAAATCCTCTGACTGTAACCGATCCGCGGGGCAATGTTGCATTTACTTATACCTATGATATGGCGGAACATCCCTTAAGGACGCAGAATATCGATGCCGGGGATGACAGGGTTTTCATCGATGTGATGGAGAATCCGGTTAAAAGTTTTGATGCTAAAGGGCATGTTGTAACTATAAACTACGATACTCTTCACAGGCCTACTGAAAAGAGGGTTGTAGGTAATGGTCTGGATAATCTGGTGCAGAAAATTATCTACGGTGAATCGCAAACTGATCCGCAGGACAAAAACCTTCGTGGGCAGATGTATAAATCCTATGATGAAGCGGGCTGCACAACCGTTCCTGCATATACCTTTAAAGGTGAAGTGCCACAAAGCGTTTACCGTCTCCGTGCGCTTACAACCGGTGCTTATGATGCAGAGGTAAACTGGGATGTTGCAGATCCTGACTCACTTCTGGAATCTGAGACGTTTACCACAAATAACAACTATGACGCGCTTGGTCATGTTATAGAGCATGAAAAGCCTGACGAAAGTATTACCGTTGCGGAATTTCATCAATCCGGTACGCTCAATAAGGTGAGGGTGCAGCTTAAAAATGAAACTGAATTTACCGATTTTGTAACCGGTATCTGCTACAACGCTAAGGGACAGCGTCAAAGGATCGATTACGGCAACGGGACTTTCACTGAATATGAGTATGATGATAAAACCTTTCGTTTAACTGCGCTTAAAACAACAAGGGCCAGTGATAGTGAGCTGCTTCAGGATATCGAATATGAATATGATCCTGTGGGGAATGTTACAGAGATTGAGGATAACTCCTTTGATTCGGTATTCACCAACAATCAGGTAGTAGAGCCTAAGTGCACTTATGAATATGATGCGCTCTACCGCCTAACTCGTGCCACCGGACGTGAGCACAACGGCTTGAATCAAACCACTCCACAGCACGGGGATGAGTGGTTTAATCAGCATCTGGCAAACATCAACGATGCCAACGCCCTTGCAAACTACACCAGAACTTATAGTTATGATAAGGGTAACAATCTCACTCAAATCCAGCACTCTGCATCAGATAGCACCCGCAGTTTTACCCGCAACATAACCGTCGATTTCGGCTCAAACAGAGCTGTTCCGGCTACAATGACTGGGCCTGTTTCATCCTATTTTGATTTAAACGGCAACTGTACCGAACTGGAGCACATTGCCGAAATCACCTGGAACTACCGCAACAACATCTCAAAAGCGACGATTATTAAAAGAACTGGCTCTCCAGATGATGCCGAATATTATGTTTATAACAGCGGTGGTGACAGGGTCAGGAAGATAAAAGAGACCCTTGAGCACGGGCATGTAATGATAGAGGAAAAGCTCTATCTAGGCGGTGTTGAAATTAAGCGCATCCGTAGCGGTAGCTCTTTGACATTGGAACGGTTTGATCATCATGTTATGGATGATTCCTCACGGATTGCTATTGTTAACCATTGGACTAAAGACGACCATTTACGTGAAATCGATAGTCCAGATGATCTTGGCCAGAACAAGATCCGGTACCAGTATGGTAACCATCTTGGGTCTGCCTCACTTGAGTTAAACGAGGCAGCCGAACTCATCTCCTATGAAGAGTATTTCCCTTATGGTGGAACCTCCTTTGTCGCAGGAAATAGCGAAAAAGAAGTCAAGCTCAAAGAATACCGCTACACCGGGAAAGAGCGGGATGATGCCACCGGGT
Source organism: Chitinispirillales bacterium ANBcel5 (assembly GCA_029688955.1). Lineage (NCBI taxonomy): Bacteria > Pseudomonadati > Fibrobacterota > Chitinispirillia > Chitinispirillales > Chitinispirillaceae > Cellulosispirillum > Cellulosispirillum alkaliphilum. The sequence continues at coordinate 8,654 of JARUKZ010000066.1, forward strand.
TGTATTATTATGGAGCAAGGTATTATTGTCCCTGGATCGGGAGGTGGTTGAGTGCGGATCCGGCGGGGCCGGTGGATGGGTGGAATTTGTATGAGTATGTGCGGGGGAATCCGGTGGGGTTGGTGGATTCTGATGGGATGGAGAGTAATGAGTTTACGGCTGGGTCTAATTATGAAGATAAGCTGTTAAGAGCAGAAGTAGCAAAGGAATTAGTTAAAAGTTATCAAAAGAGAGGTGTAAAATATAGCCAACCTAAAAGAGATTTGGAAGATTTTGCAGATTGTTCATCTTTTATTACAGAAGTGTTAGAAAAATCTGGTTTAGGAGATTTGTTTCAGAATACCCACACTGGTTCGGGTGAAGGTGGAGGTATGCAGGGGGAAATAAAAGAGATCGAAAATACTTCTGATCTGACATCCCCATATCGCCTCAATGATCCCAAAGTAGGTGATATAATGATGTGGCAAAGTCATGTGACTCTAGTGACCGAAGTTAAGGATGATAGGGTTTATTTTGCACACATGGGTCTTAGTAGAGGAGCTGTAATCGGGTCAGTTGCCTATGACAGTGATCCACAAAAATTTAAAGATAACGTACACCGTGATAGATGGGGTGGATCAGAAGGTTTTTATGGGTTTTGGACACCACCGTCGATAAAAGAGGATACTGTTGCTAATGTAGATTCTGAGTGTGAGCAAGTATCTGAGCAAACTTCAATGCATGATAACCAAGAATTGGCTGAACGTGGTTTATGGGAAACTATTGTAAATTTTCTTAAAACTCCTCTTGTACCTCAACGATCTCAACAATAATAGTGCTTTAAGGTGTATAAACATAAATAAGGGAAAAGAAAATGAGTTACAAAATAATTCTGTTAATAATAGCTGTATCTGTTTTTGCAAAGGAGGAAACTGGTAGTTTTTTGAATGAGAGAATAAAACTTGATAAATTTATTAATAAATTTAGCGGTGTATGGTTGGACACAAATTACATCTCATGTTTAAAAAACAAAAAATCACCATACTTGGGAGTAAAAAAATATCCTTATTATCTCAGCTACATTGAAAAATATTATGCTAAAGATACCGTTGTTGGAATATATGATTATCAATATCGTCAAACAGATGTGAGTTTTATCAGATACTATAAACTACTTGATGATAGTACGTTGTTGTTTCGATACAAGAAAATTCCTGGTAGTGAAAAAGCCTATTTTGATGATGCTTTTCTACAGGACACTATATCATATTTTGTCTGCCATGATGATACTTTGATGAGGCTGGGCAGAAAAGATAAGCATCATTATCTTAAAAGAATTCCTACAGGAAAAGGAGATCATTTTCTTTCCGATATAACGAGGTTACTTGTATCATCTTTTTTAAAAGGACAATACAGGGTTTTAGACAGTTCTTTTCGGGTAATCGTTGATACGATAACTATAGATAAAGATGGTTTTGTAAATGGTTGGACAGAATTTAAGAGAATGATAATTTGGAGCGATTATGACGGGCCCGCTAACCATTTTTATGATTTTGATGTTCTAGAAATGATTCCATTTGGAGGGGATAGTAGCAGGTATGGCTTCTACACGGAAGATAATGATGATTTTATTTTTAAGTTTCAACTTTCTAATGACACAATAACTATCATCACCACTGAATATATTGGTGAATACAATCATTGGGATTCTAAAGTAAAATTAGGAAAACCAGCCTTCTATTTTATTAAACTGGATTGATATTAACCTATAACATATAAAATACGTTAAGCTACTGTTTTGGCAAAGCTCTCTGTTTAAAATAACGCCCTTGCAAATTACACCAGAGCTTACACTCGATAAGGGCAACAACCTCACTCGAATCCAGCATACAGCCTCTCACAGTACGCGCAGTTTCACCCGCAACATAACCGTCGATTCCGGCTCAAACAGAGCAGTTCCTGCTACAATGACCGGGCCAATCTCCTCCTATTTCGACCCAAACGGCAATTGTACCGAGCTCGAGCACATAGCCGATATCTCCTGGAACTACCGCAACAACATATCCAAAGCAACAATTATTGAAAGAACTGGCTCCCCGGATGATGCCGAATATTATGTTTATGATGGTAGTGGTAACCGTGTCAGAAAGATCACCGTTGCTAACGATGAGCGGATAGAGAAGATCTATCTTGGCGGTGTG
>JARUKZ010000067.1 GCA_029688955.1 Chitinispirillales bacterium ANBcel5
AAGCCAGCAAAATCATATTCTTCATAATCCTGAAGTTCAAAGAAAATTTTAAGTCTTGAATAACCTTCATAAAAAGCATAATTCATCCTTTTTTCTTCTTCAAGCCCGTAATCATGCAACGTTCCATGATTCTCCACCCTCACCGGATCCCCCACCACCCCTGCACTTATCTCAAGGGCTCTATCATGAACCTCCTTTAGCCTCTCTAAGCCGGAGCTCTCCTTTAAATCGCCCCACTCTCTGACCAGTTTATCCATAAACTGAATATAATTGAAGTAGCGATGAGCGATGAGCTTTGAGCTATGAGCTTCGGAAGAAAAATTCTACCAGCGGTTTTTTCCCGGGTCGGACCACAAATACTCTTTGCTGCCTCTAACGGCCATTTTTTCCTATTTTTCTCCTGTTTTCAGCCCCTTAGAGCTCGATGGCTACCCCTTCTATCCCATTCTAAGGATAAATGTTCACAATTTCTCTGCCTTTATTCAGGTGATCAAATACATCTAAACCTACAATGCGCACCAGGAAGTATCTGCTTGTGCTGAGGACTATCCTAATATAATCTTTTGGCAATCGATGAATTTTGGGAGATGCACCTTTTTAAGCTCTAAGCTCTTAGAGCTTGTTACAATGCACTCCCTTTGAGTTCTAAGAGCCGGAAATTTGGCGGGAATGTTAAAAATTGCAAATTGCAGCTTGGTTTGGGGCAATTACACTGTTTTTTTCTGGTCCGATCCCAAACCATCCTGCGATACCCGTACCGGAGCCAACGTAGTATCAACCTCACCACTGGTTCTGGTAAGCTGTGGTGAGGGTGTTATTTTTTTGAATGTAAAGGTCTTTATCGATCCAGGCGATAAGCCTCATTCCTTCTCTTAAGATACTCCTCCCTCTCTTCTGGAGTCATATCATATAAGTGTTCAGTAGGAATTATTGAACGAAGTGGCATTAAGGTAAAGAAATCTTCAGGTAGCTTAAGTTCGACACCGAAGTTTTCTTTTGCCCATACTGGTAATTTGTCTTTATATTCTTCATCAGTAAGCCCCCTTGCCCTGCCTCTGGTATGTACTCCTTTAAACAGTTCTGCCTCTGGAAACGCTTATATCCCCTCACACTTAACCCCTCATCACTCTTCAACTTCAACCGGTTCTATTTCATGTACAAACTTTCCTGCATGATCTAAATCAAACAATGAAGATGCTATTTTACCCGTTTCGCAATCAATAGTTATTGAACTACCGTAAGATTTTTGCCCCGTTCTATCAAAAAACAACCATTCGTATTGGTTTCTTATTTTGGAGTAAACTATCCAAATCTGGTGTTCCCCGAATTTAAAATTTAACCTCTGCAGATATTCCCTTGCAATCGAAAGCGCTTCCTCTTTACTAATCTTAGGTTTGTAGTCAAAAGAATAATCTGTTGTAAGCATCGACGAGCCAAATCTCATTATCTCTCCCGTAGGTGGATAGACAGAGATACGTACATCACGAGGATCCCTGATACCATTCTTAAAAGTACCCCTGAACCGCACTATATATTCTCCATTGTTTTTGCTGTGAGAAACCGAAACAGAGTCAAACAGGTCAAACTGATCTAACGCATTATGTCCATGGAGTATTACCTTGAGTAATTCCGAAGCCTTGGCAAGAGCATCCTCTTTCGAATAAACATAGAACTCTTCCGGCATACGCCTGTGCTCTCTGAAGTATGCACTTTGCTCTCTTGATAAAGGCAGGCGGTCGTAAATTCTTGAATTAAATGACCATAGCTGGTCATTCTTTCTAAATGAAAAACCGCCTAAAAACCCATTCCCATAACGATAATAATCTGCAACCATTCCTACACTAATAATCTGTGGATATTCTATACTGTCTTTTATATTTTCATTGTCTCCAACAATGAACTCAACTATACTCCTGATTACTGCCATATGCTGCCTAATGTTAATATTGTAATCCATTTCCGGATCAGGGCCTGTGATAAGAGTAAACATATCATCCTGCATTAGGGTGTCCCGCTCACCATCATAACAATTACCGCTGATACTAAATAACATCACCAATAAGAGCATGCATTTGATACAGGTATGATTAATATTCATCATCAGTTTTTCTCCTTGCGTTAGTTTTCAACGGGCACTCGCAGCAGCCTTCTGCCGAAACGTGCAGGGTATATGCTGCTGTTTAGCACATTTTCGCCATCGGGTTGGTTTGTGTAAATAAGTTCCTCAAAATCCCAGGAAAATGTCCTGGCCGGGATGCCTGGTTCCTCTTCTCTATCGAAAAACTCCCTCATTCTGTCTTCTCTACCCTCAAAGGCAGGTATAAATTCCAGGATTTGCTGCTTTGAATGATTGAACGATTCCTCTAGTGCCACCCCAATCACATAATAACTCCCAGTATTTGGATCAATAGTCTGAAGATACTGCATCGAATAATAACTCCAGAAATTCATAAGTAAATCTACAAAATAGTCATTTGATCCTACAACAGCATCCACCCCATGAGCCAACAACCGATCGGTCGTTGAGATGTCAAACTGGCTGGTATGACACCCTAATGTAAATGCAAGAAAGAACATCATTGTAATAACCCGTTTTGTGCCTCGGATTTGGAGCTCCGGGGTATCGTGTGGAGATAATGAAGAATTAGGGAATGATTAATATTTTACAAATAACCATAGCGAATTTAAAGCCAACATCTTTTTACCGTTTGTACTTTTATTCTACTCCACTATAAAACCCCCCTCATGCCAAATCTCTGCACGGCGTATTGTCCCGTCTTCACTATCAACAGATATTATGGTAGTCTTTGGCATATTTCCCGTATTGTCTCCATAATAATACACGTTCCATGTCCAGTATTTATTCCCCCTGATTTCTCTTTGAGCCAAATTTAAGGCCCCGTATACATAGCCTGTACCGACTTGGCTAACCCGTTCATCCGCAATTCTGATGGCTTCCTCTTTTGAAATCTTGGGAATGTAATTTAAATCATAAGGACTTACTAATTGTCTTGTTGAAAAATGTCTTATTTCTCCAGTTAAACGGTCAATTTTCACTTGTACAGATCGGCTATCTGAAACAATGGTTTTCTGTTTTGATCTTATGTAAAAGGTATAATATCTCACATCGTGATCTATAACTTCTACACTGTCAAAATCCTGATAAGTTTCTTCGACATTGTACTCTTCCAGAATTCTCATCAATGCACCCCTTGCGATTCCGATTGCAGTTTCTTCGCTTATTTCACTGACACACCCATCATTTTCTGTTGCAGTGGTGCATAATGAACCTTTGAGAATTTCCTTGTTGGCACACCTGTGTGGGTCTACCCACATACTAAAAATCATCTTGCCATTAAAGTTAAAGCTGTACTTTACCTTGCTGTCCCTATAATCGTATGAATTTGCCCGCATGTTCAGAAGGATGTTGTTTGACCATTCAGCTGTTGTAGCTTTCTCACACTCTTCCCGCAGCCCCTCACCAGTCCACTCCAGTGCTCTTTTTATGAAATCGTAGTGATACAGGACAAGCTCCCTATCAATACTCTCAAGACTTGTAGAATCAGTATATATGCTCATGGTCCCATCCTCATAAACAAGATTTGTTTCACCCCTGATGCGTGCCATACTGTTGAAATGTACTGCGATCACCATAACTGTTATGTTACAATACAAACGAAATTTACTCATAGGTTTTTCTCCTGTATAATCATTGGACCCTCGCACCATGTCTGGCAGGCAATACAGATGTACCTGAAACATTTTCATTTACATTAGGATTATTCAATATTATTATTGTATTTTGATATGTATTTAAAAATGGCTGGCCATCTATATGACAATTCCCGAATCTATCCTGCAAATCCTCCGCATCCTCGTTATTGTAAAATGCACTTATATGTCGTAATGCCAATCTATAAGCCTCTTCAGCAGCCACTTCAATTGTTCTACCTTGACTAAGCCGCTCATACAGATTAGCCAGGAAAAAGTTCCCCAGTATCACAGGAACTCTTCGCTTTGTAGCAATAACGCAATTGACCCCATGATTGATCAGTGCATCGGCAGTTGAATTTTCACCAACAGCCGTTCTGCAACCCATTGCGACTGCAAAGAGGACATCTTCAAGAAATTTTTCATCCCTTGTCTTATTATCACATGTTATATTTAAACAATGGAGGTTATTAATACAATATTGGTTTGCATCACCGATGCAATGTGCCATCAGCCTGTCTCCTGCAAGGCGTGTAAAACCGACATCAGGAGTTTCAAGAACATTTTGAACACCATGGTGAGCTAGAGTGGTAACAGAAGCAAATTCATTTTCAATTTCATTTACGTAATTTTGTGCACTGATCCCACTTATTACATCACGGTGATCATAGTCGCCTTGTAATAAAAGTAATTGACTCCTAAGAACTTGAACAGGCCAATAAAACCATCGGAAATTACGGGTATCTCTTTTCACATCAAGGTAGGGTATTAAATCCCAGTTAATTTTATTTTCGTGATGTAATGATTCCAAATACTGCATATATGCTTCTGACTCATCATCAGAAAGATCAACCAGCAATTGCCCAAACACAGGTTTTCCCACATTAATATTTTTACTTAAGGTAAAATTCGATCCGTCCAAGGTACTGGCAGTCATCTCAACACTATACATTCCAGCCAAAAGAATTCTTTCAGTAAAATCATCTCTGCCGTCCCAATTGAATTTCAATTCCGAGCTATTGTTGTCAATTTCACGCTCGATAGTCTTCACTACACTATTTGGGTAAAAACTGGTGTGGTTATTGTCACTTTCATTTCTTTTGATTTCTATGTGTATGTTATTGATGTTTGGATTTTCGTTTGACTCGATAATAAGTTCTATTCTTGCTTCACCATCTCTTTTGGGTGAATACTCATCTTCTGTAATATCCTTACCAGAAGCCGTTATGGATAAATGAGGATAAATAATAGTCAATTCCTCGAATGGCGGATTATCACGGTTCCGTGCTCTACTGGGAATAACCGATATCCTCAAAACATATTCTCCTGGTTCGTTAAATTTTAAGTACAGGCTATCCGGTATACCAGGGATAGATGACTCCGTTCTACCAAGAACATTTTCCCTAAAATCAGCCTGGGACATGGTAATATCAAGTACATCTTTTTCAACGATTTCAAAAGTCCTGTCTCGGGACATTCTGAAATGTTTTCCTATGATCTCAATTTTAATTTGATCGTTTCTTCTCAAGTCAATATGATTATCTTCATTCTGCTCCAAAGCTACTGCAACAATCGGTTCAGTAGCCCAGACCGTCAAGTTTCTATCTGTCACATCCCTGAAACATATTTTCCCAACTCCGGCACTGACAGGTTTCACTTCTGTCAGAACACCTTCATCATTATCAAGCACCCCTGCTTGTCCTCCCCCCTGTTCCGCACTTGTTTTTGTATAAGTCATAGCCAAAAGAGTCCATGGTTCAGAAAAGGGCGAAGTGTCAACAAGTGTTAAACCGAACTTAGAACTATCCGTAAAGAATATCTTTCCCTGATCTTCTTCTGCGGTCTGCAATCTGAATACCATATCAGTACCCGTAAAGTAATCCTGATTATACTCTATTCGCCTTCTTTCACCGTGTGTCATTATTTCGGGTGATGAAATATTCCTGAGTGTATCCGTCACCTCGCCACGGTTGTTTAGCCCATACATCTTAAGCACACTCTTATTTGTCCCGCCAAGGATTTCTCCACGGGGGTGAATATCCGACCTGTTTTCTCCTCCTGCTACAAATGGAGAGTTTATAGGTGCTCTGCCTAACACTTGCGGCACTAACCTAACCGGCTTTATGTTGCAATACCATGTATGCTCCTGCCTGTCTGAGGGGATCCCATATACCCATAACCCATCAAGATCAAATGTGTCGATTACCGGATCTGTTATATTTATTATAACCCGACGGTGCTCATCTGAAGCAAAGATAAGTGGTTCACCAAACATATCAAATATGTTAGCACTATTTGCTGAGTAGATAGCGATATTATCCGAAATCGTAAAAAGAAGCCCTACTCCGGTTATGCCTTCACTGTATTCAGGTTTTTCAAATAAAACCTCAAGCCGAGAATACCCTTCATAGTATGCATAATTACTCCTCTTCTTTACTGGCAACCCATACTCCGATAACGATCCCCGGTTCTCCACGCTCACCGGATCCCCCACCACCCCTGCACTTATCTCAAGGGCTCTATCATGAACCTCCTTTAGCCTCTCTAAGCCGGAGCTCTCCTTTAAATCATCCCACTCTCTCACCAGTTTATCCATAAACTGAATATAATTGAAGTAGCGATGAGCGCTGAGCTTTGAGCTATGAGCTTCGGAAGAAAGATTCTACCAGCGGTTTTTTCCCGGGTCCAAATGCTCTTTGCTGCCTCTAAAAGCCATTTTTTCCTGTTTTTCTCCTGTTTTCAGCCCCTTAGAGCTTGATGGCTACCCCTTTTATCGCATCATAAGGATGAATGTTCACAATTTTTCTGCGTTTATTCAGGTGCTCAAATGCATCTGAACCCGCAAATGCGCGCCAGGAAGTATCTGCTTATTACTAAAGACTAACCTAATATAATCTTTTCGGCAATCGGTGAGCTTTGGGAAATGCACTTTTTAAGCTCTTAGAGCTTGTTGTAAGCATTCATACCGGGCTCTAAGAGCCGGATATTTGGCGAGAATGTTAATAAATTGCCCATTGCAGCTTGGTTTGGGCAATTACAGTGATTATTTCTGGTCCGACCTCAACCTATTTATTAATCCATTTTAGCGTTGAGCGATGGGTTTAAGCTATGAGTTTTGGAATAAGGCTACCGAAGGCCCTGTAGGTTATTTTTCTTTTCTGGCAGTCACCAGTATTCTTTTGGGGTCTTTTGGAAGGACGCTTGAGCTATTATCGCGGAGAACTGATCACAGAATTTTGATTTTAAGTTCGTTCCAGGTGGTGCATCTTCCTTAACAAATAGTTTGTTTTCAGGAATCAATTGAGGCTAAATATCTTTCACTAACTCCTATATTCCAGCGCATTGCCACATGGAATGTAGAACTCAAACAGATAAAGTAATTATCTATCTTAATATTACATTTATTCTTTAGTGCAGTTTTCTATTGCAAATGGTGGGTCATATTCGACAAGAAGCTTATTTTCTAAATAATTTTGAACTTCCTGAGAATACATATAATAAGTAGTCTCTAAAGCCCTACTCCCGATTTTTTCGATCAGTTTTTTGTCACCTTCTAGAAATAGCTGTAAACGTTGGCTACTATATTTGTAAGCATTCGATCTTGATTCAAGGTATGAATCTATGTTTCTCAGTGCCCCCAGCCCTGCTTTACCTGTCTTTAATAAGGCATATAGTATAGATTCAATCTTTTCATGAGTTTCATCGTCTGTACAATCTTCAAATCGATATAGCAAACCACGAATTACTGAATTCCTTTCGTTCGCTAAAATAGTATCTCTACAATTTAACATTTCAAGCATATAATCATACCAATGATCTGATCTTCTTACAAGGATACTAAGATTTCTATAATATCCAGCCATATTGTTGCTTTCAGAATGAATTTTATTCATCTTAACCAAAATATCTTCAAGATCATTTCCCCACATATCTGGAAATATTATTAACAAACGCCACGCCGCAACATTTAGATTCTTCTCAGAGGAAGATAATGAATCAATATTTTGATGTATGCTATTCGAAAAGATGTGTACTAAATATTCTCTCAATTTTAATGAATCAATATAGCAATCTCTGTTAATCAATTGTTTCAAATCTTTGAAATCTAGTTTCCAACTTTCAGCATTTGAGATTATATTACTGAGCTCCTTATTTTTACAGTTTGTTATAAAAACTGAGTCATTATCATTCTCATGACTATAACCGTTAATGGCCATCATGCAAATAGTAAATACTATTATTTTAATTAGTAACTTATTCGTCATGAGCAAAGTACCTTTCAATAACTGTAATCTTACCATCATCATCTGTTTTTAAGATTCCACCACAGTTAACTAATCCAAAATCTATTTGCCCTAAATTATTCATACTATACCCCATAACTCTTCCTCTCGGAATAGCATAACCAGGTGGTTCATGTCCATGCATTAATAAACTTTCAACAATGTGTTTTAGTTTAGTACCTTTCCTGTAATAACCGGTTCCCCAATCGAGTGGCAAGTGATCCCTTTCAAGTAATGTAGTATCTGGAATCCATTGAGCATAAATATCTTTTACAAATTGCCCTCGCCCCGGTTCCACCCTCATGGAATGTAAAATTTCATGTGCCAATACATTTCCAGAAAAGAGGTATGTATTAGGGTAGTCTAAGTTACCCTGCTTAGTAATAACTATACCCCTGTCATAAAACGCTATCGCGTTCATACCACTTCCAGGAATCCTATGTCCATTAATAAAATACACTTCCAAACCATCACCTATGCGTGTCATATCAATTAGAGTTTCTAAACTTTCTTCATAACTTATCTCATAGAATTGGTCCTGGTGTGGGTTCATATCTGAATCAGGAACAAGTGTTTTTCTATTTAATCTTACACCAATTTGTTTTAATATCTGATTAGCGGTTTCAAATGCAAAGTCGATTTCTTCTGTGGTGAAAGCAAAATCACCGACATCATTTTTTACAATACAAGTATAAACATCTACAGTTTTCAGTTCTTCTAGTATGTATATATGTACCTCTGGTGGAGTACCGTCATATCCGACAATCAGAATCTCAAGTGTATCCTCACCACTATTTTCACCTTTAACGATTACTTCAAATCCCTTTCCTTCATCAGATTCATCCCCATTAGTATTAATAAATTTAACATTTCCTCTTTTTGAACGCCAGGTAATCAACTCCGGATCAAAATTGCCTCTATTTACCTCAATTTTATAATGGGCAAAATCCCCTTTTACAACATGAGGTGGATTATAAACCTCACTTGTAAAGTCGACAGTTTCATCTGTAATAGGCTCCAATACTATTTCACTGAATTCAACATCAAAAGTTATAAACTCATCTATAGTGTTACTAATGTATTGAACGTTATTTGTAATGCTACGTATGATTTTTGGTGGTAGGTACAGGCTAATATAAACTTTTTCACTTCCATGACCATCAATATAAAAATATAATCTTTCTACATTATCCAACAATTCT
>JARUKZ010000068.1 GCA_029688955.1 Chitinispirillales bacterium ANBcel5
TTGCGGAGTATTGAAATGATCATGCCCATCTTTGTTATCGTTCTGATCGTATGATTCTATTTCCCAGGGAGTAAACTCGACTCTGGTAAAATGACCATCAGGCAGATCGGTTTTCACCACCCGCATCAGCGGGTCGTAATGAATGATTGAAAAAATTACTAATTACTAATGACCAATTACTAATTATAGAAAAATGGTACAGTCAGGACATAGGTAACACAAATAGGTCAGGACATGGGTAACGGGTATAGAAATATAGTTAATGCTCAACATGTTTGTTCTTTTCCCCTCCCGGGAGAGGAAAAAATATCAAATGTTAACCTTATTGTCAGCCGCCGTAAACCGTTCCGTAGTCAAATCGATCTCGCCAAGCCTCAGGTAATCGAACCACACCTCAATATTGCTCTCATCGATATACTTCAAGCCCACATCCCAGCCCCTTAGCGTTTTACTTACAATAATTTTACAACCCTCTATGCCTATTGAGCCGTCTGTGGTTACCCGTCGGCTCACATATTCATCACCGTACTCCAGCTAGTCCAGGCTACCACTCCATTGCCGGTCGGATTTGCAGTACATCTCTGCTGGCACTTTCATGCCTAACGTTTCGTGGGGGCGTACCTCATTATATTCTTTTTTCCAGATATCAAAAGCTGCCTGATGATGCTGTATATTACCATTAATGCGACCCTGCACCTCCCTTTTAATATCTCTGTGCATTCGTTCGTGACTGCCGTTTTCCTGAGGACTGGCTGGTCGTATGCGATGAAGCCGGATTCCTTGGGCAATCCACCATATGGCCAGTGAACTAAGCCCCAGAAGCGCATGGGACACTGCAAACGGGGGGCCGTTGTCACTGAGGATAACCTTTGGAAGGCCATAACGACAGAAAAGGCTTTCAAACTCGGCTTTGACATGCTCAGTTCGTGTTGACTCCATTGCCTTTACAGAAAGCATATACTTGCTATAATGATCTCTAACGGTCAGCGGTTCACATCTCCCACCGCCAAGAGCCTTCCACCACCCTTTAAAATCAACAGTCCAGACATCATTGGGTTTTTCAATCACCAGGTCTGTCGTGATGCGCTGCTGTGCACTATCAACCTTACGTCTCTTTTTTTGAGTGACTAAACCAGCTTTATCCAAAACCCTCTTAAAACTGCTGTCAGAGGGTGCCTCACCGTATTTGCGCAGGTACAATTGCCGGATTTTGTAGGGGCCCCAGTGGGGATGAGCTGTCTTAAGTTTGATAATTTCACACACAATGTTCTCGTTGAGACCTTTGGGGCTGTTGTGCGGTCGTCTTGATCTATCGTGTAAGCCACCTAATCCTTCTTGAATGAGGCGTTCCCGCCATTTGTAGCCGGTTTTTGTACTAATTCCGTATTCTCGACATAATTCATTGAATACGACATCCCTGCTTAACGACTTCAGCACAAATTCTGTTCTTTGATCCAAAACCTGTAACTCCTTCCACGGCATAGCCAGCCTCCTTTCAAGAGACTAACTAATGTACATATTGTGTTACCTATGTCTTGAACCTAAAGTGTTACCCATGTCTTGAACCTGTACCATGGAAGAGAACATAATCCAAAACAAAAGCTTTGAATTTGCTTTAAGGATTTTAAAGCTTTCCCAGCAGCTTGAGCAAGAACGTCAGTATGTGATCGGAAGACAGATCCTTAAAAGTGGCACATCAATTGGAGCAAATGTTGAAGAAGCTATTGGCGGCCAATCCATACAAGATTTTTTCGCCAAAATAACTATCGCATACAAAGAAGCACGTGAAACTAAGTATTGGCTCAGATTACTTAAGGAAGGTAATTTGCTTCAGCCAAATATTGCAGATTCATTATTGAATGACAGCGATGAATTGCTAAGAATTCTGACTGCGATCCAAAAAACTACAAAATGTAGCTGATCTTATTCCTCATTAGTAATTAGTAATTGGTCATTAGTAATTATAATGCAGCAGCTTGAGCAAGAACGTCAGTATGTGATCGGAAGACAGATCCTTAAAAGTGGCACATCAATTGGAGCAAATGTTGAAGAAGCTATTGGCGGCCAATCCAGACAAGATTTTTTCGCCAAAATAACCATCGCATACAAAGAAGCACGTGAAACTAAGTATTGGCTCAGATTACTTAAGGAAGGTAATTTGCTTCAGCCAAATATTGCAGATTCATTATTGAATGACTGCGATGAATTGCTAAGAATTCTGACTGCGATCCAAAAAACTACAAAATGTAGCTGATCTTATTCCTCATTAGTAATTAGTAATTGGTCATTAGTAATTATAATGCAGCACCTTGAGCAAGAACGTCAGTATGTGATCGGAAGACAGATCCTTAAAAGTGGCACATCAATTGGAGCAAATGTTGAAGAAGCTATTGGCGGCCAATCCAGACAAGATTTTTTCGCCAAAATAACTATCGCATACAAAGAAGCACGTGAAACTAAGTATTGGCTCAGATTACTTAAGGAAGGTAATTTGCTTCAGGCAAATATTGCAGATTCATTATTGAATGACTGCGATGAATTGCTAAGAATTCTGACTGCGATCCCAAAAACTACAAAATGTAGCTGATCTTATTCTTCATTAGTAATTAGTAATTGATCATTAGTAATTAAAAGTGGATCTCCCCCAGTCCACCAGCACCACTCTGGTCCTCGTTCCCAAACGAACGTCAGGGTTGGCATACAGCGACCAATGTACGTAAAAAAAGCACCTACAAATGCCAATAAACACAGGGTTACAGATTATAGCTAAGCTTTATCTTTCATACTCATATTATACATATCAATATATAACCACAAACAATTAACATAGCCATTATTCTATTATATCCAATAAGTAATTGTAATGATGTTAAAAAAAGCACTGCACCTAAAATGATCATTTGAGTAGCAAATTTATTAGAACTTGTCTTTTTTAAGTATTTAGTTATTGCTAGACTAACAATTAGCATAATAGGTATAAGTAAAGATAAATATAACCTAATTTGACTTCTTAGAAATATAGTTAAGAAATAAAAAAACACAACTATCAACAGTGTATTGTTTATGTAACCCTGTATTCTCTTGAGAAGTATTGTATCTTTCAATATGCTCCTTTTAATCATTATCTTGTTGGCTCTTGCATTCTTGGTGTAGGATCAATAGCTCGATCAATCTTACGAAAATCTTCTCTTAAATCTTTAACTTCATTAAAACACCCATCGGCGATTGCTGCAACTGCGGCAGCTCCAGCAGCAATTTTCACACTTTTTGGTATTTTGGGTCCCCCCCCCCCACCATTATCATCGCCACCACCAGTTGGCAAAATAAGGTCACCTCTTGCTGCAGCGTCTCCTAAAGCATTAATCTCATTTACTAAATTGTCTAAAGATGGATCATAGGCAGGTTCAGAACCTGGCATGGGCCCAGGAGCAGGATCGCGTTTTCTAAGTGTTTCATACAACCCATATAAAAATGTACCTGTTAATGCTAAACCTTGCTTTACAGGAGGCCCCCATATTGGGGCTGTTTTTGCTGCTCCATAACCAATTGCTAAAACAGCTGCATTACCATCAGGATCAATACTATTAATCGGATTAAACCCATTTCCTGAGTAAGCATACAGATTATGAAACTGCTCCGCCGAATCGGTACTTATCCACCTCCCCACATCACTGTTATAGTACCTTGCTCCAAAATAATACAACCCACTCTCTTCATCCCGTTCTTTACCACTAAACCTATACCTCTTGCCCGTTATCTCCCGATCGGAATTAACAGCCTGATAAGAACTCATTCCATAGGGATAATACTCTTCATACGATAGAATCTGAGCTGCTTCATCCAACTCAAGAGTCGCAGAACCCAGGTGATTGCTGTACTGAAAACAAATCATCTGCCCCGCTGAGCCATCATCACCAATGGTCCTGGTTTCAACAGTTGCTAACCTGTCGGGATACGTTTGGTCCTGGCAATCAAAAATATGTCCTGCAGTAGTGACAGCACCGACTCTGTAACGAAACATACCCACTATGTTATCGTCTTCCTGCTCATTTTCATCAGTGTGAACAGTACTTTCCTTTAAAAATCCCCAAACATCGGCATTCTCACTGAATCTTTCAAATGCACCAAGCACGTTATCCTGTTCGTTTTCAGATATTTCTTCCACAGGTTCTGGTTTAGATTCATCTACAATGCTTTTTATATTCAGAGTTTCACGTTCCAGAATAACATTTCCCGCACCATCCATTCTGCGAAAGATCTCCAGATCCCCCAAATACATTCTCTCTTCCACAACACCCGGTGCCTTTTGCCACACTTTTCTTACCCTTTGACCGTCACCATCATAACTATAATATGCATTGCCACCACCACCCAGATCAACGGCTACAAGCTGATCTTTAAAATCCCATACCATGTCGGAGAGATGTGGCATTATGATTGTGTTACCATGCTGATCATACGAGTAGTTAGAAGCCATGCTTCCTGATGAAACACTGGTAAGCCGATTACTGCTCTTATCAGGTTCTATCATACTTGGTTCAGTATACGAATAATTCTTTGTCCAGCTTCCGCTGTTTGCGATATGAACCACCTCAAGAAAGGCCCCTGCTTCATCATACCCATACTGCTGTTCGTATCTGCGCATGGCATGACCATCCTGCGGATGGGGTAAGCCAACCCGAAATCGGTCAGATGGGTCTGGATCTGTGGAACCAGTTTGTCCTATATGTTCTCTGCCCTTGGCATTTATCAGCCTGTATAGAGCGTCGTAGGTATACTCATTATGAGGCTCTACTACTTCACCATTGAAATAGTGTGTCTGCTGTGCATGATCTCTTATGCTGGTAATATTACCTTTTGGATCATAACAATATCGTAAATCCTGAAGAGTATCGGTTGTACCATTTCTTTTGGTAAGAATCGTAAGGAGACGGAAAGTTAAGGGGTCATAATCGTATGTTGTGGCCGCTCCATTACCATGACTGACAACCGTTTTTCTTCCACGTGCATCATACTCAGTATCTTCAATAAAATTAGTAGTTTCAGTGGCACCGTGAAGATGCACACCCAGACTACTAAATAGTCCGGTTTTGTTATACCCTGGCCTGGTGACACTATCATCAGGACTACTAATAGCTACAGCTCTATTAAGCGCATCATAGCTGGTGGTTGTAGAAAAAGACTCACTCCTTAGAGCTGGAGTGTGAGACCAATCTGGTATCTGACTATAATCTTCTGAGAAAATACGGGTGGTCTTTACAAGGTTGTTTTTGAAATCATACTGTTCGTTGGTAATAACCCCTGCCCCATCACATTTCCTGTATACATTACCTCTCAGGTTCATGATTTCAGGATCCGTTATACTCTCACCATAATCAATGTTTTCAAAACATATCTCTTTATCAGGTTCTGTATTGTAATACCCTCTTACATATGAAGCCGTAGGTCTCCGTAATGAATCGTAAACGGTTTTGAAACTATGCCCCTTCCCATCCCATGAGCGTATTGGAAACCCCATTACATCATCAATCATCCAACGCTCACCTGACTCCATACCCACTTCATAAACTGGTTTACCCACCATATTCCATATTTTTTCTGAATTAATGCGTCCTTTAGGATCATCTGTTCTAAGTACATTGCCCTTTATATCCAATAGTTGTTTTGACTTGTATATACCACCAGTTCCATTGTTTTCATGTTTTATAATATCTCTTCCCAGTGAATCAAAAAAGTGTATTTCAGGGGTTTGAGCATGTGCTATAGTTTTTTCTGCTGCATCTTTTTCATCTTCACCGAGTTCACCATCTATTCTCTCTTCATACCAGGAAGGACTATATAGTTGTGAATTCAATCTGCAGAAAAACCCACGTACATCAGGGTCGGCTGCAGGATCGGTTAGCAACGTATCGTTAACATCCCAGATTTCTTGTTTCCAGGGATCTATGACAGTTTTCTCCCAGGTCTTATTTGGATGCAGAACAGCTCTGATACGAAGAAGAGGATCATACATCAAAATGGACGAAACCCCTTCGGTATGAGCAAACTCAAATGCCTGAGTATCTGTGAAAAAGGGTTCAAATTCCCTTACAGGTTTTCCTTTATTGTTGAATATAACCCAACCACTACCAACCCATCTTTCCTCCTCTATTGAGCCATATTCATCCTTTTCAGGTTCTGCCGACTTTTTTTTCTGAACGACACGACCGAATCCATCGCAATAAGAGAATTCAATCTGAACCGGAGTTTCCTGCCCTGTTGTAAGATCATTGAGATGGATCTCTCTGAATAGTGAACATATCACAAGCGGTTTTGGTTGATCATCAGTTAAAGAATCTTTATAGATCAATGGATCATAAACAATTCTTGAGGTAGCCGTTCCCATAAGATCTGTAGCAAAGGAATGGGGGTCAGATAATAAAGCTCGTATCTCATCCTTACTCAAGTCTGCTTCAAAGGTGTCCAGTGTATCCCCTTGGTTTTCGCCAGGTTTTCCCATAACCGCAGTACCTGCAACCAATCCCAGTGCATCAAATGCAACAGCTTCCCGGTTACCGTTTGCGTCTGTTACCAATACAGGTTGCATAACTTTGTAATTGATTGCAGGAATAACTGTTCCAGAACTATCTCTTTCACCAGCACTTACTCTATTACCCAAAGCATCTTCGGTATCTATGATACTCAAATGATATTGATCATACGTAATTACAGTAACCGCGCCAAAAGGATTTTTGAATCGGCAAGGAAGAAAAAAATTACTTTCTGCGTATTCGAGTTCCTGGGATGGTGAGTGGGACTCAACTGGAGAAAGAAACAATTTCTCTCCCTGATGCCACCAACCGTTTGGCATTGAATCTTCAATTAGATTCTCACTAAGCAACATTGCAGTACTAATGTACCCACCATCGTTATGAAATATTGTTTCAATCTCTTCATCACTAATTTTATTAGAATCAACATAAACCTGTTCTAAATGACTATCTGTAATTGCTAAAGTGTAAGTTTTACCTTGAAGAGCAAGGGATTGCAGTTCACCCACTGCCAACATTCCATTAAGATCATTTCGACGGAATATATTTAAATAATGAAATATTCGTCTGGAAAAAGTATCTGAACCTGTATCATCCGTTTCAAGTGGTAACTCATTAGATAGTGCCTCCTGAACTATACCACCCATTTGCTCTATTTTTAAATATGAGTTTTCTTCAAAGGTGATATTACCCAGCTCCCATATAATATTTTCACTTTTTACCGGTATTCTCCAATTTCTAGCATCACATATACTATTTGTGTACTTATTTCTTGTATAGATAAAATGTGATTTTTTCTGCATTTCCCTTTCAACAGAATTCAAATTTGGTTCTTCTGTGTTTCTTCCATAGGCTATTTCGATTTTTTCCATTTCGTTGCCAAATATATCTACAGAAAGTAACATTGCGTGCGTTGTACGGGGATCAGCTACATACTCTCCATCAATTTGATATAGGGTCCGTTCATAATTAAGATCAATAATTTCTCTATCATGAGAAAAAAAGGTGGCATTTTTTTGATCAAGACGAGGCTGCAACATAACTACAGAATAGTTTTTTTCACTCACTTTGTAAGGTCTGCGTTCAGCATCTGTTCCATCCAGGGCATAAATCTCTTGTCTCAAAATCATACCCTTAAGTGCACGACAAGCTTCCCTTTGTTCATCTGGAGTTAAGTTGTGCGGAATGTGTTCCAGATTTCCATCATTGTTTTCGATAAGTATGGTTTCAGGGAGAATAGTATCATTCAGCAGGATTCCACTATTTCCATCATGCCTTTCCGCCAGGTAATACTCCTTTTCATACTGGGCAGATATACAATTCCTTTCAGACCAGAAACCAGTATGGTACCAGGTCCTTGTCATTACTGGAGGGACATGTGAAGATTCATCATAGTTTTCGGCTTCAGGCATACAATCATCGCCTTCTACCAAAGATGCAAAACTCTCCGTATCCCACTGCTCCACCATCCCAAAACCGCGAAACTCCCGCTCATGGCCATCATAATACCCGTGATGATACGCGTATTTATTGACAAGTCTGTTTTTCCCGATATGGTCTATCGTCTCCACCCGCTCAACCACATGCACCGGAAAGTGAAGT
>JARUKZ010000069.1 GCA_029688955.1 Chitinispirillales bacterium ANBcel5
CCATTGAGCTTCATTCTGATATAACTCCCCGATTGATTGAAAGCATAGCAATAGGTACCAGTGGAAATCTTTGGACAGTCAGCATTCAAAACCAGGATTTTCAGTTTGTTGCCCGCTATGACGGAACTGAGTGGGAGTTTTACAATGCTGAAGACGGGGGATTGAGTCATTCTGTCTCACTACTTGAATTATCTCCCGTAGGAATAATTACTGGAGTCGGGCCCGATAGTCTTTCACAATTTGTAGATGGGAACTGGAGTTATGTAAGAAGGGTTTATGCTTCCTCTATTTCCGACTTTGCGTTTTTTGATTCCACACAGTTTATTCTTGTCACAGATAACATACTTGACAATTATATCAGTGGCTATAGAATAGGATGGCATCAAAGAGGATGGATTCAAGGTAATAACACCCGCTTTATCGGTGTTGACCATAATAATAACCTTTGGGTTACACCCGATCGCCATCCATCCTGGGGGCTGCATCGTTATGATGGATCTGAGTGGAGCTATTATTCAACCAATGATGTAATGTTACATAATACAGTCAGAACTTTTGCGGTAGACTCAAGTGGCGGAAAGTGGTTTGGTGGCCCGTTTGGTTTCACTCACCTTAAAGGAGAGCACTCTTCACGGTATTGGGAAAACAGGCTTGGAGATCTGTACGATATAAATGACTGTGTTGTTTCCAAAGACAATGTTTTATGGGCAGCATGCATAGGTGGGGTATTGAGCTACGAATTTTCGGGTTGGAGAAGCTATGACCATAATGAGGGTTTTCACAAACATGATAATTCAACTCCTTTAATTGTTTATTCTATAGAAACATTTGACAACACAATTGTGGCAGGTATGTCAAATGGGATCTCCTGGCTCAGAGATGGTGTTTTTGTAAAAGACACAACTCCGGAAGCTCCCCAAAACCGAGCCATTTGGGCCTTAAAGGCTCATCCATCGGAACAAATTATTGCTGCAACATCAAACGGTCTTTTTATGAAGAGCAAAAAAATGCCCTGGAGGCAGCTACTTGGGGATGATGCTAACTGCTCAGATATTGAAATTGATCTTGATGGTAGAATATGGGTAGCCACAAGAAATCAGGGAATATTTGTCTTTAACGAAGCTGGTAATCAACTTTTCCAATTTACCACAGAGCATGGTCTTTTATACCATTATATATACAATTTAGCTCAAAGTCATCATGGGCCTATGTGGGTCGGTTCTGGAGACGGACTTATAGCTATGGAGGTGTTTTGGACAGAGGACAATTCCAGTGTAACCAATCCCAAAGTTACTATAACCCGTAAACCGATATCGCAGTTCCGTAATAATGGAATATTTGACCTGCGCGGGAGAAAACAGACCGGACAATCAATACAGCAGTTACGTTCCGGAGCTTCGGGGATGTATATCTATAAGAACGATAAGGGCGATAACTTAAAGAGAATTGAATTAAAGTAGTTGTTGGTTGCACACAATGATAATTAACAATGTTGCTGTGAAAATCTGATTCGTTTTTGCTCAGTGATGGTAATTCTTAGTTGATTTATTACCTTACGTTTATAAAAAAAACCTCTTTTTAACCATCTTTGATCCAAATACTTACCTTCATACTATTATTGATCTTTGGGGTAGAACTGTTCATAGTTGGGTTTCATATTCAGCAAAGAAATCTTCTCTACATATTTGAATAAAAAAGTTCTTTTTGCTATACTTACAGAATGTAGTTATATATATTAGAGACAGCTTTACTCAAGACCAAAGATCTCTTTATATATAGATAGCAAACATTATAAACCGAGGTCAAACGTGAAAATGATATATAAATACCGGCATTGTAATTTGGGGTTACGCACATGCTTTTGATGGAAAAATGGCTGTGTTCTATACTGAGAGCTCAAAGACTCACTTGGGCACTGTTTTGTAGCCGTTTGAGTGTAAAGAAAACATAAAGAATACTTTCACCTGGCCCAAATAATTAATAGTAAGTGGAAAAAATATTCCGCTTCATAGCTCTAAAGTTTATCGTTACCGGAAAAGAACCCTGGTGTCAGATTTTACGAGGTACTTTTACTCTATATTGTGTTCCTTTTTCCCTAATTTTTTACAGGAGGTTTATATGTTACAAAAAAGTCTGTGTATGTTGGTACTGGTTTCTTGTTTTGCGTTGTTTGCAGAGGATATTCCCTCAACAAAACCCTATACCACAATAATCCACAATGATGATGGTGTCACCTTTAATATTGCTGTTTCTCTGCACAGTAATCCAAATGAAGAAAGGCGTGATCATTACGAGGAAGTTCTAACTCATATGGCTCGTGGTATTTGGGAAATGACAAATACGGGTCATAGAATCGGCACGGTAAAAATTTTCCAGGGAGGGCAACAAACTTCTGTTGCAGACATCGTTTGGCAGCAAAATGAAAGGCCTTTTGCGGACTTTAGTGGTCTTAACTCCGAGACAGGTAAAATAATGGTGGGAGATTCATATGACGATATTGATTATTTAGAAACACCTGAGGGGCGCGAAGCACTTGGTTACAAGCTAGCGCGTGAATTCGCACGTTACACCTATGCAATAAACTACCAATATGCTTCAACCAATGAAGATGATAATGAAGAGAGTGTTGGAATCACTTTGCCCTGGTATGGTGATGAACCAACGATATCCAGTATTATGAATGAACCCGAGAACGCCTTGGGAGGAGCTTATCATTGGTTGAATTTTGATACATACGACACGTTCGAAGAAAGAAATGCACATGGACGTGTATGGGGAATAAACGCCTGGGACCTTCTCCTCCAGGATCGTAGACTTGATGAAGAAAGAGGAAGGTCCTCAGTTCAACCTAGACGCCGCCAATTTCGTGAGTCATTGCAAGACAAAGCACCTACTGAAACTTGTGAATGGGAGTATGATGGCGAAACCTATTCTTTTATGAGAGTTTTTTTGGATGATGAAGACATAATAGACGTGGATTTCGATTGGGTAGAAGAAGATATCGAGGTTGTTTTAATAATTGATCGATCGGGTAGTATGAGCATACCGGAAGGTGGTTCTACACGCTTAGAATTAGTTCAAGAAGCAAGTAAGAAGTTAGTGAGTCTTTTTCCACGTGAGCGCACTGCCATAGGAGTAACTTCATTTTCTGGTAGGTTCGACGAATTCATTGTAGAGTATAATATCACGCCTATCAATGGAGATGGTGTAGTTGATGAGATACATGATGCCATAGATGGTATTGAAATTGATGACCTTACAGCAATATATGATGCTGCGATCCATGGCCTTGATCTTTTAAATGATTACAGAGAAGATAACGAAACTAAGGCAATCCGTTTTGCTATCTTACTTTCAGATGGTGCTGATGTGAACTCGGAGCACTCACCTGAATATGCTATTAGGAATTACAATAATTCTCAGGTTCCTCTTTTTACTTACGGGTATGGTCCTTCATCTGGTTTTGTAAGCCTAAACGAGTTGGCTACGGAAACAGGAGGGCATTTTTTTCCGAATTTAATAGAAGAGGAGGAGGTCAGGAATTCTTACACCCAGGCAATGGGTCGTGCTACACCAACCGAGGAAATCCCAACCGGAACTAACGGTACCGGTGGTATTTTATCGCAAAACACATTGGATCTTTATTCTGGAAACTCATTTGTGTTTTATGCTGAAAATTCAATGAGTGATATTGATGTTGTCATTGATTACGAAATTGATGACGGGGGGATGAGCCTAATGAGTTCTGAACCACCTACGATCAATTTTGAGATTAGGGATTCCAATAACAATCCTATTTATCCTGCCCCAACAGTTACGATGATTGGACAATCCGCTCTGCTAAATATTAAGTCTGATGCGTTCGCTTCCCATGGAGAAGGGTGGTGGACTGTAGAGTTGAATTCCTCGGGGGATGCTCAAATAACCAACTCTATGGTACTTAATCACAGTGCGGTAAAAAAACCGGAACTTACTGTGGAAAACCTAACCGGAACTGTGGTAACTTATCCTGAGCCATTCCTTATTGCGGCATCCGTAAGCTATGGGAAGAGAGTTAAGGAGATGACTGTTTCTGCCACCCTCCAAAACCCGGAAGGGGATGTAATTCCAGTTGAACTCAGGGATGATGGTTTATATGGAGATGCCATAGCACAGGATGGAATTTATTCAGCAATTTTTAGCGATTATGACGAGGATGGCATATACATCCTAACCGTTATAGCAAATAACTATAGCGATGGTTCGATGCTAAGTCAACAAAACGGAACAGCTTCAATATCAGTACCACAGTTTGGACGTAAACGAACCCTTCGTATTGCAGTGCAGGGTTTTATGGATGATGATCATGGTAATTGCCCTGGAACTGCAACACTAATTGCACTTAATGATTACCCTGTACCTGGTAAAATTGACTATGCAGAGGATGAAGACTTTTTTGAAGTGGTAACTGAAGATGCTGAAGAGGATGTAATTGTTCGTGTTTCAGAGATGAGTCATACGATGAACGCCGAGTTGACCGTTTTTGATGATGATGGTAACACTATCGGTTATACGAACATAAACGTAGGTAACACAGTCAATGGCTATCTTGCGTTGAGAGTCGCAGCTTCTGATCTGGGAGAAAGACTTTTTATAAGAGTCAATGATTTGGATGAATATGAGTCAGGTGCAATTTACAGAGTCAGTGCAGGAACCGAAAAACGAGGGGATGAGGTTGTTGGTTCCGCTATTGAGGTCTACATTAAAGATGAGGGATTGCATGAAAACAATATTGTAAAGCCAAGAATGTATCTGAAAAACACAGGTGATGTACCTATCAGTGGTTTTACTGTTTGCTACTATTTTACTGCTGAAGAGGGGAAAACACCTATACTAGCAGATTATCACACTCCTTACAGTACTCTTTCTCTTACCCATCTTGGGGGTAATGATTACAGAGTAGATTACAGTTACAGTGTAACTCTTGAGCCCGGCCAGATGTTACCGGATCAAAGTGGAAATGTGATTGGAATTCATTATGATAACTGGGCGCCTATGAATAAGTTAAATGACTTTTCTAACCCAGGTTCATCTGAATTCATTGCAACAGACCGTATCGCAGTATTTTCTAATGATGGTGTACTTATTTCCGGAAGTTATCCTATAGAATAAACGCGCCTAAACAGATTAGGCTATTTCACAACAGGAATACTTAACAGTATTCCTGTTGCTGTTTAGGTGTACTTATCAATAGTGCTACAAGCAGATAAAACATGTTGAACCATTGTTAGGTAGTAATACTTACATACAAACCAGTGAGAATGGTAAGTGTTCTTTTCTGTTTCTTGTTTTGACTCTTAAATTGTACTAAATAGTATATTGTGGTGCATTGTATATCTATTCAATTCATAAACGGAGTACATCTATGACCAGAAATATTCATACAAAAACATTTAAGCAAGGCCTTACACGAACCCGCTGTTTTTCTTTTATAGTGATCCTTTTATTCCATTACACTGCCCATTCCACTCAGGAAGTGAACTCTGTAGATCTGGAATACTTTATGAGCTATAACCATGTTCGCTCTTTGGCAGTTATCGGTGATACAATTTGGGGTGGAACTGAAGGTGGGGGTCTTATACGGATAATCGGTACAAATAACAGTACGCTTCAGATAACTACTGAGCAGGGGCTTGCTGATAATGTAGTACAACGAGTTATTTTGGCAGATACGATTGGTAGCTCTGTTTGGGTAGGCACAGACGACGGAATTAGCTACATTTCAGGTGACACCGTTAGAAGCTATAAAACCGCTGGTTCATCTCCCTTGGGAAGAGTGCGGGATATTGCGATAATCGGTAATCGCATGGTAGCGGCATCTTACAATGCTGGTGTGGTAAAATACAGAAATGGTCAATTTGAACAAATATCCTCACAACAGAATTCAAACGCCATGTTTGTTACGTATGATAGCGACAGTACTCTCTGGGCATTAAAATTATCAGGTATTTTCAAAATTAAAGAAGGAGAGATTTTTGAAATAGAAACCCCAAGTGAATTTAGATTTGCCCAAATCGGTACTATGGTTACCGATACCAATGATCATGTCTGGATCGCATCCGATTGGTTTTCTCCCTATGCAGCACGGTATGATGGGAATGGGTGGGAAATTTTTACACTTGAAAATGGAGGTATTCCCCTTACAGTACAACAGTTTAGAATAAACCCTTTTACTAATCGTCTTGTAGGAGTCAGTTTTGAAGGAGTTATTCAACATACTGATGATCAATGGGAAACGATTAAAGAATTGCCTTTCAGAAATTATAACATGATGAGAGATATCGCTTTTTATGACTCATCGCAGTTTGTGCTAACCTACGGCACCATACCTGTTTTTTATACTGACAATAACAATTACTCGTGGCCCCATAAAACCTGGGTAGAAAATAATTACATAGAAAGGATAGCCACAGACAGAAAAAACAACCTCTGGGCATCACTTGATATGTCACGATGGGGGGTTCATAAGTACAATGGGGAGGAGTGGACCTATTACAGCAAAAGTTCACATCAACTTCTTACAAATAATTTCACAGCCTATGCGCAGGATTCGAGCGGCGGACACTGGTTTGGTAGCGATTCTGGGTTTACATACATGGCTGATGATTATACGCATCGATTTCCTATGGATGCCGGGGTAAATGAAATCCGGATTAATGACTGTATCGTTTCCCGGGATAATATCCTTTGGGCAGCAACAAACGTTGGGGTTATGCGTTATGACTCTGAAAGCTGGATCGTTTTTGACACAAGTAGCGGATTACAAGAGAACCATGTGTATAGTATTACTGAAGACGAGGCAGGTACAATAATTGTCGGCACCTATGAGGGACTTGCCACACTTGTTGAAGATCAATTTATTGCTGATACCTCTACTGGTGGGCCAAGAAATCTCTATATACGAAGGTTAAAATCGTCTCCTTATAATCACGTTGTAGCCCTACCATTAGGGAGGGATGGGGCCTATCTTAGGGGAAACGGTGAACCCTGGCAATACCTGTTAGGTGATATTAGATGCAGAGATGTTGATTTTGATAATGAAGGAAGAATATGGATTGCTGGCGGGATTGATGGAGTCTATATAATGGATCATGATGGTAATTTAATATATCACCTGATTGTTGACGAAAGGTTGTCTTCAGTCGAAAATATTACACTCACAAATGACGGGACTGCATGGATTCACACTACGAGAAGCCTGATTTCTGCAACTGTTTCCTGGAGCGACTCTGCAAACACAAATATAACCGCTCACAAAGTTAGATTTCCAGTTCAAAAACAAAGACCTATTTCCGGTTATTATGATATACGGGGAAGAAAAGTTCCTGTAAATTTGCATCGTAAATCTACCAATAGAGATGTTGCTTCAGGATTATATATTACAAGAGATAAAGATGAATACAAACCTGTAATTATCAACGTTAAGTGAACAGATACGAGTTATTTTTTAAGTTTAGGTTGAATCGCTATTGTAAGTTTTTAGTTAGAAAAGCAATTTTTCATATAAAGAGAAGTGAACTAAGGATCGATGATCCTTTAATAAATATTTTT
>JARUKZ010000070.1 GCA_029688955.1 Chitinispirillales bacterium ANBcel5
TTTGCATTTTACGATACAACAAAATTCGTTTATATTCGTAGCGGTAAACCAATTTTTTCTAACTCAGGATATGGCTTTATATGGCATCAAAGAGGGTGGATTGAAGGAAATAAGATTGACTTTATCAGTGTTGACCATAACAATAATTTATGGGTTACACCCGACTTCCATCCGTCATGGGGGCTACATCGGTATGATGGAACTGAGTGGAGCTACTATTCAACTAATGATGTAATGCTGCATAATACTGTTAATGCCTTTGCAGTCGACTCAAGTGGTGGAAAGTGGTTTGGTGGACCGTTTGGCTTTACCTATCTTAAGGGAGAACACTCTGCGCGTTACAGGGAAAATACGCTTGGAAATCTGTATGATATCAGAGACTGTGTTGTTTCCGAAGAAAATGTTCTATGGGCAGCATGCAGGAATGGAGTACTGCGTTACGATTTTTCAGGTTGGAGAAGCTATGAGCATAATGATGGTTTTAACAATCATGAGACCCCTTTAATTATTAGAGCCATTGAAACCTTTGACAATGAGATAGTGGTGGGTAGTTCAAAGGGAGTCTCTTGGTTTAGAGAAGATATTTTTGTGAAAGATACAACACCGGAAGGTCCCGAAAACCGAGCTGTTTATGCATTAAAAACGCATCCATCAGAGCAAATCATCGCAGCAACAACAAACGGACTTTTCATGAAGAGCAAAAATATGCCCTGGAGGCAGATACTTGATGATGAAGTCAACTGCTCAGATATTGAAATCGATCTTGATGGCAGAATATGGGTTGCCACAATTAACCAGGGAATTTTTGTAATTGATGAAGCTGGTAATCAACTTTTCCAATTTACCACAGAGCATGGTCTTTTATACCATTATATATACAATTTAGCTCAAAGTCATCATGGGCCTATGTGGGTCGGTTCTGGAGACGGACTTATAGCTATGGAAGTGTTTTGGACAGAGGACAATTCCAGTGTAACCAGCCCCAGAGTTACTATAACCCGTAAACCGATATCGCAATTCCGTAATAATGGAATTTATGATTTGCGTGGAAGAAAACAATCCGGACAAACACTACAGCAGTTACGTTCCGGAGCTTCGGGGATGTATATCTATAAAAACGATAAGGGCGATAACTTAAAGAGAATTGAATTGAAGTAGATACTTTTAGTCATTCAAAAAAAGAAAACGAACTACTTTTTACAGAACATGTTGTTAATATACTGATATTTAAGCACTTGCCTTGTGCTTCAATGCGTTTACCTTAATTTTTTATAATTTCATCATTACAGGAGGTATTTATGTTAAAACGAAGTATGTGCATGCTGGTATTGTCTATACTTTCTACTCTCTATGCGGAACCGATAAATCCAAAACCTTTTTCAACAGTAAGAGGTGGTGTTGACGGTAACGGCGATTCAATACAAATATTTGATATTGCGATCTCTCTTTTTGACACTCCTGATTATTCTACCAGACAGGATTATGAACAGGTTATCAGATCGATGGCTGCAGGAATATGGGAAGCATCAAATGGTGCCCACTATTTAGGTGAGGTTAAAATATTCCAAAGAGGTATGCAGGGTGCTGCAGCAGATATAATTTGGGAAGATGTAAGTCGCTCCTATTCTACGGTGAGTGGTATCAGCACAAAAAATGGCAAAATATGGGTAGGTAACAGAGAAACACCGGGGGGGGGGTAGTTGGCTTGAAAGTCCGGATGGACAGATCAAACTGGGATACCAATTGGCTCATGAATTTGCCCACTACGCCTATGGCTTGTATGATCAGCATCCATTATACGATACTGGTGATAATGAAGACCCCCCTGCTGAATGGCTATGGTATCCAAGATTGGATGATGACACGACTATCAGTATAATGAGTTATCCAATCAATGCTTACGGCGGTAACTATGAATGGTTAAATTTCGACGCTGGGACTTATACAGGATATGATAACGCCCAGGGACGTATGTGGGATGAAACTGGATGGAATGTTTTGGTAAGGGATCCTGAGTGGGACATGGGTGGGCACTATGAACTAAGACCACATAGAGTAAATTACAGCAGTATTCTTAATACACGTGCACCTTCACCTGGAGATACTTGGTCTAACCCTAACAACGATTCTATTTATGATGAAATACGTGTTTTGCTTGATACGATTTCAAATCCGCATTCAACATACCTAAAATATAATAATGGACAAATTACATGGATGGATAATGATATTGAGCTCATTCTTATCATTGATCGCTCAGGATCTATGACAGATATTGATGGATGCCCCGATGGAATATCTCGTCTTGACAGGGTTAAATCTGCATCCAAGGATCTTGTTAGCTTTCTCCCTGTGGGCAGAGCTTCTGTTGGTATCACTACTTTTTCAAACATAGATGATGATATCACAGAATTACCAATGACAGCCATTAATGATTCAAGTGATATAGAAACTATTGAAGCAGCAATTGATGGTATTACAGCAGATTATTTGACTGCTCTTTTTGATGGTGCTATCTATGGATTGGGTGTGTTAAATGATTACGATCACTCAAATGCAATTCGAATCGCTATGCTCTTATCCGATGGGCAGGATAATCAATCAAGACACACGGGTACAACCATACAAGATGTAATTGATGCATACGAAGACTCCAAAGTACCACTTTTTACGTTTGGATATGGTCCCGAAGCTGGAAGGGATACGCTTGAACAATTGGGTAGAGGAACCGGAGGTGATTTTTACGTTAATATAACAGGTGAGAATCTTCTATATCAGGCTTACACTAATGCTGTTTCAAAAGCTGCAGGTAAGCAAGAGTTGAGCTGGTATGTTCGTTCTGATGGAAAATTAGACTTTTATATTGAACCCCATACGAGCAGTATAGATGTATCCATAAACACATCCTTAAACGGAGCAGATTCTGATGATATTGAATTCATCATTCGGGATCAATATGATGCAGAAATTTCTCCTGAACCGAATACTGTAAGCGTAATTGAAGATGATGGTCTGTCGACAAGAATAACAATCAGTGAAGAAGCTATTGTTAACCATCATCCAGGCATGTACAATTTGGAGATAGTGATTAGTAACCCTGATATTGAAGTCAAAGATAAAAGATTCATCAGACATTCTGATACTGATACAGATGAAGGTTCAGGACTAATGGCTACTAATCACACTGGATTAAACAGAGTTGCCAATTTCTCTGTAAACAACTTCAGCGGATCTACATTAGAATACCCCGAACCTCTTCTTATTACCGCATCCACAATGGATGGACAGAGAATAACTGATTTAAGAGTATCTGCTATACTTAAAGGTCCTGATGGCGAAACTGTGATTGAAATGTATGATGATGGTACAAACGGTGATGCTGTTGCCCAGGATGGTATATATTCTGCAATCTATAGTGGCTTTGAACAGGATGGTGATTATACACTAACGGTAACGGCAGATAATTTTGAAGAAACAGCAATGCTTACAACAGTCGGACAAGTATTTAGTGCCGGAGCAACAAGCTCTCCAGGACTAACTCCCTACGATAAACCCTTTGGCCGCCAGAAAACTATTCGTTTTGAAGTAACAGGAGTTGTAGAGGATGATCATGGTAGTTGTCCTGCGACAGCCACACCATTAACTCCCGACAATGCACAAATTGCCGGTATTATAAATTATGCTTCTGATGAAGACTTTTTTAGTGTTAACAAAACTGGTTTAACTGATGATATTTTAATACGAGTCAGTAATTTTGATCCTGCAATGAACCCGGAGATCACCGTTTTTGGAAGCGATGAATCCACCATTATTGCATATACTAATATTCATGTCGGATCATCAGGGCACGGATATCTTATGATAAGGATACCTTCAACTATACCAGATGATCAAATCTTTATTAGAGTTAATGATCTCAACCCTGATTCTTACAATCTAACCTACAGAGTCAGTGCAGGAACAGAAATTCCACGTGATGTCGCTGCAGGTTCCTCTATTGAGGTTTATGTAAAAGATGAGGGATTACATGAGAATAACATTGTAAAACCAAGAATGTATCTGAAAAACACAGGTGATGAACCAATCAGTAATTTTACCGTTTGCTACTATATTACTGCTGAAGATGGCAAAACACCTGTTATTTCAGACTATCACACTCCTTACAGTAATCTAACTCTCATACACCTTAATGGTAATGAATACAGAGTTGATTACAGTTACAGCGTAACCCTTGAACCCGGTCAGATGGTCCCCGATCAAAGCGGAAGTGTGATTGGAATCCATTACGAGGATTGGGCTCCCTGGAATAAACTTAATGATTTTTCAAATCCCGATTCATCTGATTTTTTCAAAACAGATCGTATTGCTGTTTTTTCAAGTGATGGAGTACTTATTTCCGGAAGTTTTCCTTTGGAATAAGTATGTAAGTGTGAAATAATGCATTTTCTTAGTAAGCAGGATTACCTTGGTAGTCCTGCTTTTTTGCTAGTGTGCGCAGAAATGGTACTTATCTATGTAGTTTACAAAATTTGATACATGAAGTTGTTAAATATTTCGTTAGAAAGCAAATGCACATAAACTGTAATAATCATGAAATAAAGCAAAAAATAAGTAAGTACTTACATTCTTTCAGATCATGTGAAGAAGTTTTGTTGAACGATTTTTACGATAGTAGGCTTACAATTGATGCAAAAATATTAAAAAAAATGTACTAAACTTTTAAAATATGCTCGAAATCATGTGCTACTTATTTCGGCTTAATGGATAACAGTAAAGATACATTCTTTCACTACAATCCCATAGAAATGATGTCATAGGAAATATATAGCCTCTAAACACTATAAATCATCATTTTTGCCGTGGTATTTTTATACCCATTACACACATTTTAATTAACATAAAGTGATTGTATCCGATGCTGTCCCACATTTTTTAAGACATCTAGCAAGCTAAATTGATTCCATAATACTCCACGTATTACTGTTAATAAACGGTCAAAGCTTCCTTTCCATCTATTCATGTTCCATTAAATCGCAAAATTACATATGTTAGCAAAGCTGTCCAGATCTGCCAAAGCTCAACTGCCTCTCTGGAATCGTGGCTGTTTGCTGATTTAGTGCAAAGCGTGGAAGATAAGAATGAGCATCTAAACGCATATGGCACTTGCAGCAGCCTTTATGCATCGATGCTTTGCCCAATTCATGCAATTTGAAATTTGAAACAAGTTTGATAGTTGTTGAATCAACAATGTTTATCACTTTCTTGAACCGACCCGGGATCTTGAAAGATTTAGTGTGAGATGCAATTTTCGGGCATGAGGATTTGAAATGATTCAAAAACTTCCCAGAATAATACCTTTGCCATATCAGCACTGCGAATCTTGTTAGCATGAGATAGTCCGTTTTTGCTTGGTGGTGATGCTCGTCTAATTGTAAAAAATGCAGCTACATGGTTACGTAAGCTATCACATACATAGTTCAAGCTCAATTAATGAGATTGTTGCGTATAAACCATAGTTGTAACATGACTATAGGGTGAAAATACTATTCAGCTAAACGAACCACACGAAAACCAAAATCATTTTGAATCTTATCTGGTTCTTCGCCACGTCTATGATGTGTAGCCAAGTCCCTTAGGAGATTAGCGAATCCCCCTCCTCTTATAGATCTTTCACCAGTAGAAAAGGTTGGTCCGCGAGGATTTACAATTGGTCCTCCACTATAATTCCGATAATACCAATCATTTACCCATTCCCATACATTACCACTCATATCATACAATCCATAATTGTTCTCTAACTTATCTCCAACCTCATGTGTTCCGAAATCGGGATGCGTAAAACCGTGGCGAAAAGAATTGTAATGCCATACTGCATTGGCGCTAATATCAACAGTGTCACTATATTCCTGTGGGTAATCACTCATACTTTCTGTCCAATACCATCTTCTATTTGTACCACCTTGCGCAGCATATTCCCACTCGGCTTCTGTTGGCAGGCGATATCCGTTTTTACTAAAATCCGCTGTCCAGTCTGTTGTGTCATAAACAGGATCCAAGCCTTTACGTTCACTTAAAGCGTTGCAGTAATGTACAGCCATATACCAAGTTACACGTTCAACAGGTCGGTTGTTGATATTATCAAATCGAGAAGGATTGGTGTCCATTACACTTTCAAATTGTTCCTGTGTCACTTCAGTTGTACTCATCCAAAAGTCATAGGTAAATGTAGCTTCAAATACTGGGCTTGAATTACTTGCTCCATCCCATCCCATCTGAAACCCATACCCGTTGGCCTTAATCAGAACCATGCCATTTCCATCATATACCAGGCTATCTGGCGAGGAGGGTCTCCAGGGTGCTGCATTTACGGTAAGAACGGCTGGGTTACTGTTAATACTTTCTGAGTCATTACTTACAATGCAAACATAGGATCCTGTATTATTAAGAGTAACTTCTTCGATGGTAAAAGTAGCATCATTGGCGCCCGGGATATCAGTTCCATCTTTTTGCCACTGATAGCTCAGTGCATCCCCACCGGAAGCTGTTACAGAGAATGTAATATCTCGGTCTCCGGCATCAGCAGTTACATTATTTGGATGTTCGTCGATTTCAGGTGGCGCAATATTCCAACTTGCAGTTAGTGTGATATTTTCTACTATAGTAGTGCCAAAATCAAACGGTGATACTCCATGCAACCACTCATCAAACACAAAACCTTCCTTTTCCGGGTCTTCAGGAGGTGAAACGGTATCTTCAAACTCCACCTCTTGTGTGCTCAGCTCAGTTCCATCCTCATCTCTAAATGTCACTGTAAACGTTTTTTTCTCCCACACAGCACTTAAGGTAACATCCCCTGATCCCATGAGGAACGTATCACCTTCGTTGTAAGTGGTACCATTATCGTGTTTCCAGCCACTGAATATGTGCCCACCTTTGTTTAGTGTAGCTCCAAGAACTGTTACCGTTTCATCTGTGATATACTTCTGAGTATCAACAGGTACTTCTCCGGCACCGCCATTTTCATCGTATGTTACACTAAACAACTCATTCCACTGCGCATACAATGAGAACTCATCGGTCACAGGAGTTGAAAAAACAAATGA
>JARUKZ010000071.1 GCA_029688955.1 Chitinispirillales bacterium ANBcel5
GGAGCCACTAAACGTAAGATACTCTCTTCTTCTCAGGGCAATTGTAAAGGGGTTACATATCGGTTCGGAAGCGTCACCAACTAACGCCACAAGCTCAAAAAAAAAGATATTACATTTTCATAGCAAACGAGTTACTGATCGGCTCTGAATCTACATGACAAAGGTTCGTTCATTTCATTAAGTGACTTTTATATACATCTAATCATGTTTGATGTTGTTTATGTAAAAGCTTCTGCAAATTTCATACCCTACAGGACCATCTTCAGAATTTTTCGATGTAACCCTTCTAATGTCAGCATAGAAAGTAATTTCAATGCAGGAGCCTATACTAATTTGATTTAGATCCATATCAGGCATATCGTGATATGTGAAGGATATCCAGATAGAATCCTTATCTGAATCCACAATTTGAATTCCTCCTGTACCACTTGTAATTGAAGTGTCTTCAAGAGCTATAACAATGCCTCTAACCAAGCCTGTTGAATCAGAATACTTGAATTTAGTTGCCTTACATGAATTAAGATTATTATTGTTAATAATATCAGAGCTGTCGTCTGAAGCAACTGTTTTGTTATGGTTAACAGATTCGGATGGAATTGACACCTGTTTATTGCTATCAATCTTACATGCTAAAACAATTACCCACACACAAACTATAATTTTGAGAAACCAGTTATGCATTTATGTTCCCTTCGATTAATACAGTTAATTTATCTCCATTCATTTCGTTTGGACTTGTACAGAAAAACTTATCAATCAAATATTTATTTCGACTAAACTCTCTGACATCTACATGGACCCAAGTTGTTGCTCCCGTATCTACCGATTCAAGAGAAAACCTATCCTTACTGGCAGGCATCACCCAGTCGACTGTAGCATTAAGAACTTCACGTTTTTGACATATTGTCCGTACTTGTTCTGCCACAACTCGTCTATCAGCATCACTTTGAGTATTCCTGTTAATCCAATTTCCATTTCGCTCTACTTCATATAGTATATCTACTGCTTTACCTCTATGGTTCACTGTTGAGCCGTAGCAACGGTAACCTGAGCTAAATCCATGTAAACGATATTTAGTTGTATTTTGTAAGAGATGAAATTGCAAGCCACGAACAGCCCAAAGTAGAGACCTATGAATACCGGGGTATTCGTATCTATGGAATGCTTCCCGTGTGGATGCCCCCGAAAACTCATTCAAATATTTCCCATTTCCATATCCATTACATTTGACAGTAACATCACTCATTGCAGGACATTTACATTTTAATTGATCAAACAGTCTAACACTAATCGTATATGCCTCCCCAAATTCATCAATAGCCTCGGCTACAGCCATATCCACTATGCCCTTAGGATTACCCCGTTTCATATAGAGCTTCTCGAAATTTTTAACTTTTGTCTCTGTCAGATCATCAAAAACATCCGATGGTACACCACCCCCAAAACCAGCCAACCGTATATTTATCTCCTCAACTATCTTTCCTGTATCACCCTTCTTATAACTTTTCGCATAACTCACCCGCATCTTCAACCTTCCACCGATCTCCACTCTCTTTACAAAATTCTTTTTAAACACCTCCATGTCAGTGAAATCGGTCTCACTGTCAAAGATATGAATATTCCCGCCGGTATTTCTGCTTTCGTTTCCAAGTACACACAAATTGGTTCTGCCCTGATTTTTGGTTTCGGGGTCGTGCTCAAGCCATAAGCGGTACCTGCCCCAACGTTTTACTCCTCCTGGCCATGTTCCGCCAAATGTTGTTCCCAGAAATTTAGATCATCAATGAACTGAAGATTCTCCCGCTTTAGTCACCAGATACTTTGAGAAATGTTACAGAGCAGTGCCTCTAATCAATTTTCAATTTCTTAATAAAAAAACGCCTGCTGATTTCGTATCCCACAGGACCATCTTCAGAATGTTCTGAGGAAACCCTAAATATCTCAGATCCGTATTCTATTTCCACACAACTAAACTCATGAAATAAGTTTGGTTCTATATTAGAAACATCAAAAGAAAAGTCTATGGTGTCATTCTCAATATCAACTATACGTATTATTCCTGCCGTTTTGCTCCTTGTTGTATAACTGGTAGAGACGAGTAAACCTCGTAATACACCTGTAGAATCAGAATAATCAAACTGGGTGAATTCACAGTTCGGTAAGGAATCATCGTTTTTAGTTGATGATTTCTCAATGCGCTCGTTGGAATCTTTATTACTTGTTACCGACTCATTTTTTATATATTGACTCTCTTTTGTTGCATTGCATGAGAAAACAACTGTAATAACTAATACTTGTATATATAGTGTTGTCTTTTTAAACATCTACACCTCTTTTTGTAAAAGTAATATAAGCTTCTCACCATTAATTTCAGTTAAGTTTTTACAGAAAAATCGATCATCCAAATATTTGCTACGATCAAATTCTCTGACATCTACATGAACCCAAGTTGTTGCCCCCATTTCGACCGACTCAAGAGAAAACCTGTCCTTACTTGCAGGCATAATCCAATCAATCGTAGCATTAAGAACTTCACTTTTTTGGCAAATTGTCCGTACTTGTTCTGCCACAATTTGTCTATCTGCACTACTCTGTTGATCTCTATTTATCCATTGTCCGTTAATTTGGTTCCGATAAATGATATCTACAGCTTTACCTCTATGGTTTACTGTTGATCCATAACAACGGTATCCTGAGCTAAACCCAAATCTCTCAATTTTTTCATCTTCTTGCCATAAGTGATAATCCAGACCACGAATAGCCCAAAGTAGAGATCTATGAATTCCCGGATACTCATACCTGTGAAACGCTTCCGCAGTAGATGCCTGCGAAAATTCATTTTTGAATTTTCCATTTCCAAAACCTGCACATTTAACAGATATGTCACTCCTTGACTCACACTTACACTTTAATTGCCGAAACATATCCTCATCTATCACATATTCTTCCCCGAATTCATCAATAGCCTCGGCTACAGCCATATCCACTATGCCCTTAGGATTACCTCGTTTCATATAGAGCTTCTCGAAATTTTTAACTTTTGTCTCTGTCAGATCATCAAAAACATCCGATGGTACACCACCCCCAAAACCAGCCAACCGTATATTTATCTCCTCAACTATCTTTCCTGTATCACCCTTCTTATAACTTTTCGCATAATTCACCCGCATCTTCAACCTTCCACCGATCTCCACTCTCTTTACAAAATTCTTTTTAAACACCTCCATGTCAGTGAAATCGGTCTCACTGTCAAAGATATGAATATTCCCGCCGGTATTTCTGCTTTCGTTTCCAAGTACACACAAATTGGTTCTGCCCTGATTTTTGGTTTCGGGGTCGTGCTCAAGCCATAAGCGGTACCTGCCCCAACGTTTTACTCCTCCTGGCCATGTTCCGCCAAATGTGCCTCGCCAAAAACCGAGGTCATCTATGCACTGAAGATTATCCCGCTTTAACCACCATATACCTTCGGGAATGGGACCTTCATTTACTTCGTCCTGACCGAGAGGAGGCTGCAGATCGGGAGTATTGGTGAAATGTCCCAATTAAAACCTGATTAGATAAGTGTTTTAGTTTATATACTCTCAGTAGTCTGGATGTGGATCAGGACAGGGAATTCTTTCTCCGCTGGGTGAATGGCAAACCGAGGGGAATTCACACGGATACTCTTCACCACAACGATCATAGCACTTGTGTATTATAATTTCACCTTTTTCGTAGACTCTTATCTCCATTGTGGTTCCGTCAGAGTAACGATTTATAACAGTATCTACCGGAACACCATCTGCATAATTCGCTTCATGTGTAATCACACCATCGTGGTTTTTTGTTATTTGCTTCCCATGGACCCTACCATTTCGATTATTTTCAATCTTTATGTAATCCCAGGATTTTGAATACCACACAGAATCTCTCAATCCTTTTGTGAAAAACGATTGATTATACCAAGTGCTATCCCCAGGAAAAAAAACTTTCAAGCCATCAATTTTGTTGGTATCATTCTTATACACCATGTAAAACTCACGAATAAAAAGGTCCATTTCTGTTGGCCACATGGTTTTTAATTGCTTTTTTCCAGAACTTGTATCATTTCTATGGCTTTTGAGAATACTTTCAAATCTCTCTTCCTTAGAATGATATTTAATCCTAAGGTTCTCATTATTAATGTCAATACCCCACCTATCTTGGAGATATTTACCAAAATCGAATTGTTCTTGCTTATTGGCCTCTGTGCACGATACAAATAGTAGTAAAGACCACAATACCAATATTAAAAAAGTATAATTTTTAATCATTTTCTTCTCCTCAGATTGGTCGTTTATGTTGCGAATTACACTCATCTCTTTTTATACAACTACTGCAATATGAGAGATCGAGATTTTCTTGATCTTCTCTAATACGTGCCCCCGATTCCCAAAAATCAAAATGAAAATGATGGTGGTGTCCTTCATATTGAACAACGAAAAGGCTTGGCGTATATTCTGAATATTCATTGCATGTAACAGTCACATGGGGGCACTGTGTCATTATTCTTCCAAAGCCTAATTCGCGGGCTTTCCGTGCAAACCGCACAGAGCTGTCTTTACAATAATGCCTGTTTTCAACACTGGCCCTCTGCATGGAACCAACTTTAGCAGACCTTATATCCACACCATATCCATCCTGATGACTGCTATGAGGTGGCATCCTTCCGCCTGTAAATAGTGATATGTTTCCGATCTCAATTACATCATTTTCCGACTTCCACTCTTCTGCTAATTTTATCAGCGCGTCGATATGCTCTTTCGCCCCCCATATATCATTATGGTATACATCAGATAATACACCTGTGCTGGTATCACATACATTGCCATATCTTTTGTAACAATGGCTCTTTGAAGGCGGTAGCTGATAGAAACGTTGAGGCCTTTCCGGTTTATTAATTGCTGATCCGCAAAAGGCCCGGGCTGCAATTGTACTTATATCAACAGGAACTCCGGGCCTTTCAAAGTCTTTGTCAGCCAAACACTCTTTAATTGCATCCGCAGTTTTAGCATCAATTATTCCATTAGCATCCAAACCATACTTAGCCATGTGCTCAAATTGAAATGTTTTAAGTCCGCTATAAACACCTTTATCGAACACTCCACTGTATATCATTGGTGCGCCAATTGCCGGAACATCTTTTCCTTCTGTTATCCAGTAGCCAAGAGTGAACAGATCTTTCTGCAGTTCTTCTACAAAAGCACCTTGCTCATCTCTGATTTCACCGCCCCATTTTTTCTCTGTGTCACTATCACCATCTCTAAGGTCATATTTCCCATAAGCCGGCTGAGAATAATTCACCCGCATCTTCAACCTTCCACCGCTCTCCACTCTCTTTACAAAATTCTTCTTAAACACCTCCATGTCGGTGAAGTCGGTCTCACTATCAAAGATGTGAATATTGCCGCCGGTATTTCTGCTTTCGTTTCCAAGTACACACAAATTGGTTCTGCCCTGATTTTGGGTGCTGGGGTCGTGCTCCAGCCATAAGCGGTGTTTGGTCTTCTCTTTATATATTTGATTCATATTAATGCACTATGAATGATTAACCTTAAGCCACCAGATGTACTCGGGGAAAGGATCTTCTCTTATTTCTGCGGTTCCAAACATCCCAGTATAGTATAACTGTTTGGGTTTATGATACAGATGTTATTGAATAAGTTCCAATTCGGTAGCGTTTTTAAATTCAAAATTATATTTATTATCTTTTTCATCATCCAGAAAGGTAGTGATTTCCATTGAGCCTTCTTTAATTTTTACTTCAATGTTTTTTTCTTTTAACCCTTCATCCTCAACGTTAGGTTGATATATTGTAAAATCCCCCAACCCATACAATCGGCCATTCTGGTACCTATAAATGAAGAAAATAGAACTATAATAATCATCTAATTCTATCAAAAAAACCTTAGATTTCATGCACCTAAAGTACCAAAAATCCAATTCACCTATACCAGGCAGAGTTCCAATTTCAAAAGTTTTATTTAAGGAAGTTGATATTGTTGTAAAATTTAGAAATGTTATATTATCTCTATGCTTAATAGTATCTTTAAACCCTATTACTATATCAGAGTAATAAAATATTTCACCTTTATCACTTCGTTTTTCGTATTCCTTCTTATAACACTCATTATAATTTTTTTGTTTTTTTACTATAGTATCTTTGACATAATTATTCGTATCATTTATTTCTAAAAAAGACTGTTTTTCACCTACCTGACTACATATAATTGATGGCAGTGTTATCACCAATATCAAACAATAAAAAATTCTTATTTCCATAACATATCCTTTATTTGTTTTTGATGAACTTTGTCTTTCTCTGTCATATTTTGTTCTGTTTTTATGTTAAAGAAAATGCAAGGGTTACATTTTCTTTCCAGGCCTCTTATAAATCCTGCATTGGTTATTTCAAAATGTAGATGTGGATTGCGTGTACCATTCACTACTCCTGTAATACCAGTTAGTCCAACCACATCATTTGGTCCTACGTTATCACCCACTTTGAAATAATCATTTTTACTTAGGTGCATGAAAACAAGGTAAACTGAACCACTAAAAGTAAATGATACGTCTATTAGTTCTCCTTTATCTTTATACATTGGCTTATAGTCTTGATTTCTAATATTTAAAAAAGTACTGGTGTCTTTGATTTTTAAAACAAGTACTTTACCGGCACTTCCTGCTGTTGTTATAGTATTGACTTCAGAGTCAAAACATGCATACACTTTTGCACCTGGTTTTGCTAATAGATCAACTCCATTATGGTTTCTTACCCCGTCCCTTATATTTTCGCCAAAAGACCCATGCCATGGTTTATAGTGTCCACCCTGACTGTACAAACAAAGCATAGGATCATCAATTGGTGGTCTCCAATTGGCAGGCTGAGCATAATTCACCCGCATCTTCAACCTTCCACCGCTCTCCACTCTCTTTACAAAATTCTTCTTAAACACCTCCATGTCAGTGAAA
>JARUKZ010000072.1 GCA_029688955.1 Chitinispirillales bacterium ANBcel5
TCCCGCGATCATAGCCTAAGGGTCCCCCCAAACGGATCCTCCCACGCTTTCACCATTGACGCCCGGGGGTGACCCAATCCATCGCCTTTAGCCCCATAAAAATCCTACTTTCTATATTCCGCATCCCAAATGCAAAATGTTCCTCCCCGCGAGAACATCCGAAGTACCTCCCCAAACCTATTACATTGTTACAACACTATGAATTTGTTTGGGTTCATTTGGGGGTAGAGCTGATTACCTGCCCTGCCACTATTTATTTTAAAGGGTTATATTCTATAATACTAAACCTCAAACCAAGGTCAGGAATCGCTATAATGGAATTATCATCACCAAACTACCTCCAAATGGTGAAAAATGGTATCCCACTGATTTATGACGGAGCCACCGGAACAGAGATCCAGAAGATGAATCCTCAAAAAGAGGATTATGGAGCACATGAAGGGTGTTGTGAATATTTGAATTTAACCCGTCCTGATATCATCGGACAAATTCACCGTTCCTATCTTCGTGCCGGCGCAAATATTATAGAAACCAATACGTTTGGTGGCAGCAGACCCAAGCTTCAGGAGTTTGGTCTTGCGGATAGATGTTATGAGATAAACAAAGCAGCTGCTACCGTTGCGCGTGAAAGTATCACTTCTGCCAATCCCTCAAAACCGGCCTTTGTGAGTGGTTCCATAGGGCCGACCGGTTTTTTGCCTTCATCGACCGATGAAACGCTTTCAAAGATCACCTTTGATGAGCTTGTTGAGATATTCAAAGAACAGGGACGGGGCCTTCTTGATGGGGGAGTTGATCTTTTTCTTATTGAAACATCACAGGATCTGCTCGAGGTCAGAGCAGCAATCTATGCACTCAGGTCCCTGATGTCGGAAGTGGGCACAACAATTCCCCTGCAGGTGCAGGTAACTATGGATGCAGCAGGGCATATGCTTCTTGGCTCCGATACCAAAGCATTTATGGGTGCTGTTGCATCAATGAAACCCGATGTACTTGGTCTTAACTGCAGCACCGGGCCCGATGAAATGTTACCCATTGTGAAAGATCTGATTACGTTATCACCCCTACCGATATCGATTTTACCCAACGCAGGACTGCCTCTCAATATAGAAGGAAAGGCGGTGTATGATATGGATCCTGCAACCTTTTCCAAAAAGGTTGCACCTATGGTTACAGAGCTTGGGGTAAGTATAGTAGGTGGTTGTTGCGGAACATCACCTGAGCATATCGAAAAGCTTTCCCGGGCCCTCGAGGGTAAAAAGGTTGCCGGGAGGTCATTGCCGCAAAAAACCTGTTATCTTTCAACCGGTATTTCGGGAATCGATCTGGAGAGAGTGGAGATCCCCCGTATCATAGGAGAGCGGCTCAATACTCAGGGGTCAAAAAAGACCAGGGAGTTTGCCGCGGCAAAAAACTATGATGAGCTTTATCAGATCGCGCTGAATCAGGTTAACCACGGAAGCGCACTGCTTGATTTGTGCATGGCGGCAAATGAGATAGAGAATGAGAAAGGATCTATGCTCACGCTCATCGATCATCTAAAAGACCGAATCGGTATTCCTTTTTGTGTCGATACCACTGAGCCTGAAGTGATGGAGGCTGCGCTAAAGAAAAATCCCGGTTCAGTACTTATAAACTCTATCAATCTGGAGTATAAGTGTGAAAAGGCACGTCAGATTTTAAGCCTTGCACGGGATTTTGCCTGTCCGGTGGTGGCTTTGACAATAGATGATGAAGGAATGGCTTCAACAGCAGACATAAAACTTGAGCTTGCAAAGAAACTTCGTGATCTGGCCTGTGGTGAATACGGACTCCCGGAACACTATCTGTATATCGATCCTCTGGTATTTACCCTTGCAACCGGTGACAGTGCTTCTGCTTCAGCAGCGCTTGAGAGCCTGGAAGCTCTTAAACGTATTAAAAAGGAGATGCCGGGGGTACGGACTGTGATGGGGGTTAGTAATGTTTCGTTTGGACTTAAACCACCAGCCAGACGTGTTCTTAACAATCTCATGCTCACCAACGCTGTAAACGCTGGTCTTGATGCGGCGATCTATAATCCTTTGCACATGGATGATGTGGAAACCTATGAACCTGAGCTTCGTAAACTGGGTGAGGATCTTTTATTCAACCGAAGTCCCGACGCGCTTATGAATTTTATCGAACACTTTGAGAAAAGTAAGGTGGTGTCCGGGAAAAAAACTCAGGGTAAAGCACAGGAGGTGGCCCTTAGTGCTGAGCAGAGGCTTAGAAACGCGGTGATAAATCGTGACAGCCGCTCTCTTGACACGACAATTGATGAGCTTCTTAAAAATCACTCAGCGGTGAATATTTTAAATAAAATACTTCTTCCTGCGATGAGTGAGGTTGGTGAGAAGATGGCAAGCGGTGAGATGATACTTCCCTTTGTGCTTCAGGCTGCAGAGGTGATGAAAAAGGCGGCTTCAATTCTTGAACCGTATCTCAAAGGTGAAGGAAGCACGTTCAAGGGTAAACTTATCATTGCCACTGTTTACGGCGATGTGCATGATATTGGGAAGAATCTGGTCGGCTCGATACTTAAGAATCAGGGCTATGAAGTCCTTGACCTGGGTAAACAGGTTCCGGTTGAGGAAATACTTAAAAAGGTCAAAGAAGAGAAACCTGATGCTGTAGGGCTTTCGGCTCTTCTTGTTACCACTTCGCGACAAATGGCACACTGTGTCGAGGAGTTTGCCCGTGAAGGTATCAGTGTACCGCTTATCATAGGTGGCGCGGCGGTAAACAAAGAGTTTGCGTCTCAAATAGCACTGCTTGAAGATGGAAGTGAGTATAAAGGTGGGGTGTACTATGCAAAAGATGCGTTCGATGCGTCCAATGTACTTGAGCATCTGAAAGAACCTTCAGCAAAAAAGGAAACGGGGGCTGAACCTTCCCCAAAACAACCCAAGACTTCACCAATCGACTCAACAGAACAGATCGTGCATGATGAACCCTATATTGAACCAACCTTCTACGGCACCGGTGAAATCCTCGTATGGGATAGTAAATCGGTACTTGAAAGTCTAAACAGGGAGAAACTGTTTAAGGCCTGGTGGGGTGGGGGAAAGCTAAGCACCAGTGATTATAACAGTGCAAAAACAGAGGAGTTTGGCCCTGTATTAGAGCGCCTGGAGAGTGAAATAGTGGATAATGACCTTGTGGATTCAAGGGGCTTTTACGGCTTTTTCCCTGTTATCACCGATAATGATGACCTGATTTTTCTTGATCCGGGGGATTTTCATACTGAGCTGGTATCATTTAAGCTAAAACGAGGAGAGAAAACCGGACGCTCTCTTATCGATTATATAAATCCAGGGGGTGATATTATTGGGGTGCAGGCTGTAACGATAGGCGCAAAGCTTAGTGAGAGAACCGCTCAGCTTATGAATAGTGAAGATCGCTACAGTGATGGGTACTACCTTAATGCTCTTGGTAACTACATGGTCGAGACACTGGCTGAGAAGATAACGGTAGAGATACGACGGGCCCTTGGGCTGGATATGGATGTAGGGAAGCGCTACAGTTTCGGTTACGCCGGGATGCCGGGGCTTGAGGAGCAAAAGAAGCTGATTGAGATTCTGGGGGTTGAAGAGCG
Source organism: Chitinispirillales bacterium ANBcel5 (assembly GCA_029688955.1). Taxonomy (NCBI): domain Bacteria; kingdom Pseudomonadati; phylum Fibrobacterota; class Chitinispirillia; order Chitinispirillales; family Chitinispirillaceae; genus Cellulosispirillum; species Cellulosispirillum alkaliphilum. The sequence continues at coordinate 3,617 of JARUKZ010000072.1, forward strand.
ACTGGGGATCAGTGTGACCGAGGGGTTTCAGATGGTCCCTGAGCACTCAACTATAGGGCTGTATATACGTAACAGAGCAGCACAGTACCTGGGGTGATAGCTTCGGTAGCGAGCTCTTTTTTGGGCAAAAAATGGGTTTGGAAGGGGCAACGATACCATGTTTCCTTAAAAAGAACCGATTGGAGTCGTCAGGATGATTATTCAAATGGAAAGAAGTTTCACTCCTGAGCAGGAAAAGAGAATGTTTGACAGAATAAAGAGGATCGGGTTTGACTGCGAGATTATTCACGGTTCTTTGGGTATCAGGAGAAATTATTGTAACCTCAAGAATACGAAGTCGGTCCATTTATGAGTAAGAAAATTTTACTGATAATTTTAGGATGTGTTTTCTCTGTTTTAAGCAGTCCGGTAACAGTGACAGAAGACTCCCCATCAAGACTTACCTTTACATTTACTGTTGAAGAGTTCGATACAGCTACTGTAAAAACAGCAGATGGCTCATATACGCACTTATCATTTTCCGGCTCCAACTCTTTTAGCAGTGATAGTGGTGAGCCCTACCTTCCTTCCTATACTCTCTTCATTGGTGTGCCACAGGAGGGGGAGATCGATGTAGATGTATCGGTGGGTGCAATAAACCGTAAGCAACTGAACAATCCTGTTAAGCGTTCAAGGTCTGATGGAGTATCGGATGTTGAATACCAAAATGTCTGGGTCAGTGAACCTCAGTATACTACGTTTAGAAACTACAGGGCTGCAAGAGTGGTGGTACGTCCCTTTCAGTATGACGAAAACAGCCAGAATGTTTCTATGCTTCGTGAAGCAACAATTTCGGTACGGTTTCCACCTTCTCAGCACCGCTCATCCTCGTCTCCGGGGGTATTGTCTGATTACAATCGCATGGTAGACAATCTGATGGTAAACTTTGCTACTGCCCGGGGCTGGAGCAGGGCAGGGAGATTAAGGAAAGCTGCTGCGCAAGATTTTCCTTTCAGTAGAAACCGTAGTGTTTACTCTTTTAAAGTTGGAGACGGTCATAGTGGGTTTAATGAAGCTACGACTCTGGAAAATGGGATAGTAAAGATAACTGGTGATGATCTCTTTGAGCTTTTTGGGCCGGAGGTCAGGATGTCAGAAGTTGCACTCTACGCATCACATAAGGGGGAAATGGATCTAAGTGTTCCTGCCCAAGGACAGATTCCGGCAGGGATGTTTGAAATTCCGCTTTTACGGGTTTCAGATGATCCCTTTGGCCCGGTAGAGTCACAGGATTACGCGCTTGCATGTGTTAGCGGCGCTTCAGACTGGGTTTATAATGAAGGAACCAATGAGTTTGAAATGAAGATCAATCGTTATAGTGACTACCGCACCTACTGGCTTACGACTAAAGATAGCCCGGCACGTGAGATGGAAACCTTTGAGCAGCCTTCTGAACCGGTTCAAACAGTTGACAATTTCATGAACAAGGTACTACTGAGAAGACCACAGAGTCGCTCAATGCAGTATAAAGAGGGAGGGATCGATTATATATACCGACGCTTTGATGTAAACAATCAGTCCTGGAGCAAACTGATTGATCTTCCGGGGCTTGAGCAGGAAAACTCAGTAGATGTTCAATTTGTCGAACATTTCAGAAACCGCGGTGCAGGTGACATTTCTGCATCAATTGGAAATAATGAGATTTGTACCAACTGCTCAGATATATGGTTTACTATAGACCAGTGGACTGAAAACAGGCTTTCAATAGATTACTGGTCCGATACCGTTACAATTTTCTATGAACTGTATGGTATCTATTTTCGGTATCCAAAGAAACTGGCTGCAGGCAATCGAAATGGTGATCTGCGCCTTGAAGTGTTTTCTGATAGAGAAAATAGTGTAAAACGATACAGCTTCGACAGAGGTGAAGAGGAAGAAGTATACGTCTTTCGCATTCCTCAGAATGAGTCAGAGGCATCTTTGATTTACGGTGATACGTTTGGCCAAACCGGAGATATT
>JARUKZ010000073.1 GCA_029688955.1 Chitinispirillales bacterium ANBcel5
TGAAGGCATTGTAATTTATGACAGATCTACAGCTACCCAGGATATTATAATTAGTAATGGCAAAAGAGAAGTAATGAGAAATGAAAAAACTGTTCGACTGTTGCACTTTGAACCTTTTGGTAATGAGTGATTAAATATTTCCAAGTTAATACCACACCGAAATTAACCTCCGTGCACAAAAAAGCCGCCCAGGCAAAACGCGCAAGGTTTTACGGCTTGCCCTACGCAGTAGTCTGCTACGGAGGCTAGGATAGGAGAACCGACCTGAGTGGTCCCTTAGCTCCCAACCAAAGGGTCTGCGAAGGGTTGCGCCTAGAGCATTTTTTGTAGTTTTCATAATTTGTAGTGGTGTTTTAAAAAATAGTTTTGGGTCGGCCCAGAAATAATCAGTGTAATTGCTCTAAACCAAGCTGCAGTGGGCAATATTTTTTATATTCCCGCCAATAATCCCAGCTCTTAGAACTCAATGGGAATGCATTGCAACAAGCTCTAAGAGCTTAGAGCTTAAAAAGGTGCAATTCTCAAAGTTCACCGATTGCCGAAAAGATTATATTAGGTTAAACATCAGCACAAGCAGATACTTCCTGACGCGCATTGCAGGTTCAGATGTATTTGAGCACCTGAATAAACGCAGAAATTGTGAACATTCATCCTTAGGATTCGATAGGAGGGGTAGCCATCGAGCTCTAAGGGGCTGAAAACAGGAGAAAAAATGGCCATTAGAGGCAGTAAAGAGCATTCGACCCGGGAAAAAACGCTGCTAAAGTCTTTCTTCTGAAGCTCATAGCTCAAAGCTCACCGCTCATCGCTATTTCAATTATATTCAGTTTATGGATAAAGTGGTCAGAGAGTGGGATGATTTGAGGGAGAGCTCCGGCTTAGAGAGGCTAAAGGAGGTTCATGGTTTGGCCCTTGAGATAAGTGCAGGGGTGGTGGGGGATCCGGTGAGGGTGGAGAATCATGAGCTAACATTAGAATACAAACAACAAGATAAAAAGAGAAGGAATTATCTATTTATTGATGGTTACATTCGATTAAATATTGATTTGAATCCTGTTCACGAAGAAAATTTATTTGGCTCATTACAGAGTATGGGATTAAAAATAAGAAGTTCTGAAAATATTTCGGTGTACATAGCGCAAGAAGACACTAATAATCTTTTTTCGGATGTATTGTTGGATGGAGTAAACCGAAGATGTACAATATTGGCTTTGACTGATTCTATGTGGACATTACTTGAACAAAATGGCATATGGGGACAAGGTCATGAAGATTCAGATGGGCAAAAATATTACCTTGGGATTGATCTTGTCAGACTGCCTTTGAGGAGTATTGCAAGTGACATCAATATTTCAGGTTTTACAAAAAGAGGTGACATAGAAGGGACAATAACCAATATCCGAAAAAATATCCTCCGCACAAGATCTTTTAGAAAGTCAATTAATCGTACTGATACTTTAGAAAACGACCGAACGGATAATTTTTTTCTGCATGGCCAGAAGCGATATATTGAACTTGATAGTGGATTTGTTGGTTCCAATGTGGTAGGCTTCGATATGCAGGGGGCCGATTATGTACGAGACAAAATAGAAATCATACAGGATACTTTAGGTGCAATGGTTATTGATAAATCACCTGGAGGATTTGACTTAGTTGCTTGGCTCAAGGATCAAGCCGGGAGATTTCTGGCTTACTTTGGATTTAGTTTTGACGCGGCTAAGTATTTTTTTAGAGATGCTGATGATTCTAATTTCAAAGCGGTGGTTATGGGTAATGAATTATTACGTGTTCACTTAGCTGAAGAATCTCAACTTAAAACAGATGTTGATGAAAATAATGACAAGATAGAAATAACACGGACAAGTGGAATAAATGTGTATTTGCCTGATGGAACGCAACTTTTTAATGATGGCCAAGATGTAATCGAGAAAAAATGGAAAGACTATGTTAATCAAATAATAAAGCAAGAAGTTATTGATGTCGAGCTTGTTGATGAAGAGTTACAGATTTTAACTGTCAGGTATAAGCCAAAAAACAGTATTGGAAATTATCCTGAAGAGAAAGGATATTTTGTCCCCATAAGAATAAGAAATGTAGATTTTTATGATCAAAGTACAACCACATGGAATATACAGGACAGGATTAACTATTCAAAAATTGCAACCAGAGGAGCACCGATAAGAGCAAATATTGAGTTTTCCACAACACAAATCGATGGTATGCAAATTCCTTCAGATGAAATGATTAGAGAGCAACATACGTTGGCCTTAGCATTTGTTGGTGGTTTGAATGGGGTTTATTTAGATGAAATGTGCGAACGATTGGTTTTGTACGATTCTGATAAACAAGAACAACACGAAAGTGTGAGTAAATTGGAAATATCTGAAGGTAATATGAAAATCATTTTTGATCCTGAAGCATATATAGATGCGAATCTTAGAAGAGACCAGGCTATACAGTTTAGGCCAAGATATACGTTTGAGGTTGCACCTGGAAGATACCAATCAATTGAAGATACTGAGGAGTTAAATAGAGTATCTGGTTATCAGTTTGGGAAATCAGTTTACACAAGTAACAACTCAATATTAAAAAGAAGAGAGTTTCTCGCGGAATCTAAAACATCTATGGAAAACGTTTATAGTGCTGGAGTAGTTAACCTAACATTTGCAAATAGTGACTTTGATGAATTTCCGGATAGAAGAATGCAATATCCGCATCAAGCATCTTGGTATATGCTATCCGGGCATGGGCTTAGTACAGGAGATGCTGGATTTTTGTTTACTAGAAATAGAAATGCACATGGTAGAGAATACAGAATAGAACTTTTAGGTTTTGATGCCAAATATGATATGTTTCATAGAGATATAATTAATGACAGTTGGCAAAATTTGGATGTGATTATCTTTAATAGTTGTTACAATCTTAACATTAAAATAGATGACGATACATACCCCACAGATGAACAATTATGGTATGAGATAAGCAAGCTTAACGGATTACAGTGGTTTGACCTCATTAATAGAAATGGAGTTGTTCTTGGATGGGGAGAATGTATCATTAATGGGAAAATGTACGGTAGTGATGGGCGTGCACGTGGTATGTCGCCTGCCGATAAGCAATGGACAGCAAACGGGGAATATGTGGAGTGGACACAGGAAATGATAAAAAGGTTCAGAGAAAGTATTGATAGTCAAGCTGATATCACAAATAGCATGATTGCTAAGGCCTGGGTTGATGCCACTAACCAAATGATTAACGATGATGATTTCGAAATGCCAGAAAATAAAGGGCCTGCCCGATTTAACGCCATAGGAATTGCAGAAGAAAATGGAGTAGTAAAGGTATGGGCCATGGACAGGGCTACAGAACCAGCCAGAGTAAAATTAGTTTGGGAAAAGGAGATACCATAGAATGAAAACTAAAAACAGACTATTAATATTAGCTGTTTTTTGTATTATAACAGTACAATTGCCGGTAACAGCCCACATAAGAACCGATGATTGGATAGACAGTATTTGTACGGCGGAGTTAGGAAGAGAACACACGCAATTCGATTGGTGTGTAGATAGACACAAAAGAAGAAGGGAGAGTATACACGAAGATATTGAAAGGCATAGGACAGGAATAACTGAGTATTTAGAATATGTGAGAAAATATCCAGACTGGGTTGCATATTACAGATATTTTAATTTCGACCGCAAGAGAATCGAAGAAATCAAAAAAAAAGTGAATGCTGCTGCCAGAAATTACAGTACCGAAACCGATTTGGAAAGATTAAGATTTTACTGGGAAAACTTGGGTGGTGTAAAATGCATAATAGGCAGGTATAACATGGTACATTTTTTATTGGACCAGGAGATCCCTGATATTACTTACGAAAGCATGGGCAGGCAATCCCCGAGGGCAGACTATAGTTGTGGAGTTTTCAAAGATACCACCGAATTAGATATCTTCAGGGCTTTTGGATTCGCATCTACTTATTTTGACATACCAGACCATGACAGGTTTATAGAAAAAATAAGAGATGAGCCAGTACTCCGCTTTCGCTTCGAGGTTAGTAAAATGCGACAGAACAGTTTACATGCTTCAGATTCTTCATCAATTTATTTTATTGATAAATATTTAGATTTGAATGACGAATATAGAAAATTAATTTACAGTATTTATGGCTATATAATTAATTATATCATGAGGCCAATGCACGAAAAACACACTTTGATACTGCGGCTGGAGAAAAAGACGGAGTTAACCGAAAAAGATGAGAAAGTGTTGGAGGAGGTAAACAGGTACTTTACTGAAAACAATAACTTCACATGTGAATTTCTGCCTTTTGTAGTTGAAATGGATAGAAAACATGATAATAGTAGGTATGGTATGAGGAAAAGACTGCTGGAATATGTTCAAACCATAACTGGAAATTGTGATTGATCAATGCGTTAGTGTACATTTGCTACTTAAATTAATATCTCCAGTTCAAAAGCCCTGCCTTCTCATAGCCGCCCTACTGTACCACTGCCCTACTGTACCACTGCCTGGCCCACGAATCCAAACCAACCTCGTTTTGGTAGCCACATTTTTGAGCACCTGAAATAAAAAACGATGAGTTAGCAAAAAACATAGAACTGTGGGTAAAACGAAAGCTTGATCTAGATCTTACTATGCCTGATGATTTTTATATAGAAAAAAAAGTATTGCCAATTCGTTTTGTCCTCCCTTAGAACCGATGAATTATGGTCGGATCAGAAAAAAACAGTGTAATTGCCCTAAACCAAACTGCAATGGGCAAAACTTTAACATTCCCGACAAATTTCCGGCTCTTAGACCCCGGTGGGAATGCATTGCAACAAGCTCTAAGAGCTTAAAAGGTGCATCTCCCAAAACTCACCAATTCTCGAAAAGATTATATTAGGATAGTCCTCAGCATAAGCAGATACTTCCTGGTGCGCATTGCAGGTTCAGGTGCATTTGAGCACCTGAATAAACGCAGAAATTGTGAACATTCATCCTTAGAATGGGATAGAAGGTGTAGCCATCGAGCTCTAAGGGGCTGAAAACAGGAGAAAAATAGGAAAAAATGGCCTTTAGAGGCATTAAAGGGCGTTTTTGCTGGTCCGACCCGGAAATCCGCTGCTAAAGTCTCTCTTCCGAAGCTCATAGCTCAAAGCTCACCGCTCATCGCTACTTCAATTATATTCAGTTTATGGATAAAGTGGTCAGAGAGTGGGGTGATTTGAGGGGGAGCTTCGGCTTAGAGAGGCTAAAGGAGGTTCATGATAGGGCCCTTGAGATAAGTGCAGGGGTGGTGGGGGATCCGGTGAGGGTGGAGAATCATGGAACTTTATCGGATTTTGGAAAACAGATAAGTGAGCGAAAAAATTATATCTTTTATGAGGGATACACGCGTCTTCATACTGTATTCAAGGAAGAGTATCCGATTACAGAGGGTAATTTAAGTGGAATAGGAATGATGATAAGAATCAGTGATAATATATCCTTGTTTCAGGCAAATATGAATGATACAGTGAATATATTTGACAGTGCATTTCTTAACGGGGAAGAGGGTGAT
>JARUKZ010000074.1 GCA_029688955.1 Chitinispirillales bacterium ANBcel5
CCGAATGATCGATAGTATCGTGGCAGTTTACCGTAATCCTACCCTCTCATTAGATACGGCTCGCGTATCATTGCCGGTTAATTTTACCGTTCCCACTGGTGATGTTTGTGAACTTATCATTGCCAGCTGTCCCGAAAATTACGATGGTGACACCATTACCGTTTCCAATAGTACCATGGCACTTGCGACAGATATTTTTGCTTGTACCCGAACAAGAACTACAGATGAAGCTGTTCTGACGGGTACTCCATTTCGACTATCAGTTAATGGTAATCCTGCGTATGGTGAAGGAAATATTTTCAAACTTCCTGAACCCTTGCCACTTCAGCCTGGAATAACATCTATACATATTGAAACAGAGTATCATTTCAGGGAAACGAATACTGGCGATATTGTTGATACTACAATTTCGAATAATACTTTCTATATACATAGGGTAAATAGTGCTGACATTCCCAATGGTTTTGATCTACATTGTCGTAATTTTCCTCAGATGAGTATTCGACATAAAGGAAATATTGTTAATGAAGTTAGTGAGCTGTATGATACTCTGGAGGTCCATTTTGTACCAGGTTCAGTAATTAATGACAGCTTAGAAATAGAGTTAACTAACGTTTTGGGGAGCAAAGACCATGAAGTGGTAACTATGTCCCTGCAGAGCGACGGTACATGGGTTGGAACATTTGTTAGACAGCTTGATGATACGGCTACTTTGGAAGACGGAGTTTTGCAGCACCGGTTAAATGACTCGTTGATAGCTTTATACCGTAACCCTAAAATTCCACTGGAAACTGTAAGGGTATCGGTACCGGTATCAATCATGGGGTCTGGTGACCTTTGCGAACTAATAATTGCCACATCTCCAAAATCTTACAATGGGGACACTATAGTTGTTCCAAGCAGTGTGGTTGCTTTCTCAACAGCGATTATTACGAGCAATTTGGGTAATTCTGGCAGTTCTAAAGATTTAACCCCCAAGATAATCAGTGTAAATGGGGAAGATGCAAGGAATATCGGGGGCGGAATGTTTAAACTTGCAGAACCATATCCACTGATGCCTGAGCTGACCCGACTTGAAATCGACTTACATTATTTATACAAGGATGCAGTTACTGGGCACGATCAGGACACCATAATATCTACCCATTTATATGTTCTAAGAAGTGATGAAGAAGAATTGCCCGTAGGATTCAATATGAACTGCTGGAATCGTTCAGATCTTACGTTGCGTTATCAGGGAACCGAAATAAATACTATTATTGATGATATGGACACTCTGGAACTACACCTAAGCCCGATAAATATAAGGCATGATTCCGTTATTATTGATGTAGTAAACAGTAAGAGTGATTATGATTCAGAAACGTTTGACCTTTCTGAATTGGATGATGACAATTGGAGTACATTTTTTACACGTGAGATTGATCCTAAACCAACACAAAACGATGGTGTTTTTCAACATACACCTAAAGATAGTTTGATTGCAGTTTATAGGAATCCAAAAATTCCACTGGATACTATTCGTATATCTATTCCTATTAATACCAATAGGTTGATTAGTGTGAAAAATGCAGCTTATTATGATAATAGTGGAGATGGATTTGTTGATTCGGTTTTCATAAAATTAGATTATCCGCTGTCGTCGAAAGAAGCTGAGCTATTTGCTTCCTGGCTTGTATTGCCTTCACACCGGGACCTGGTCATTGATTCTGTTTTTTACAGAGAAGGTGGGATAGCGTTAAATATTAATGAACAGGGGAGTACATTTCCTGTTACAGCGGTAACGGATGAAGATTTTATCATAGTTAATGAAGGAATATTTAAAGAGGGGGGATACTTTAAAACTGATACGGTTAATGTCACCGATAAGATCGCACCGGTAATAATTGATATAGCTCTTTCTATGATGGGAGAAAATGAAGATACTTTAACAGTGACTTTTTCTGAAAATGTAACAGAATCTTTTTGTAATAATCCAATTAGTTTTAGTACTGCTGAAGGCGAAAAGTATAGTTTCAATCTGAGAGTACAAAAAATTAAGGGAGAGACTGTAAAGTTTATTGTAGAAGACATTGGAAACGGTATTGATCTAGTGTCAAAGAATGATACTGCCTGGATTAATTCTAATTCATGTGTTTTTGATCTTGAAGGAAACATACAGGATAATCCTTTTAACAGAAGGGCTGCTCTAAATCTAAGGCTCCCGTCGTATGGAATAGAAACAATTGCATTGAATAATCCTTTTAACCCTGATAAGTCTCATATAGATCCATTTTTCCGCTCATTTTTTCATAGTTCTGAAAATGTCGGTCTCATTTTGGTAGCTAAACCCGACAGAAACATTAGGCATGCGAAACTGTATGGTACTGTATCGATATATGATGTAGTGAAAAACCCTATTATTCTTGATAAGCCGCTTGTCTTCGATGAAAATGAGAAAAGCTTGTATTTTCTCTGGAATGGAAGAAATAGCAGAGGTCGCGAGGTCGCAAGTGGAACTTACATGGCGGTGATGGAAATAAAAGATAATTATGGTTTGAATGAAAAAGTTCTTATAAGAATAGGTGTAAATAAATAGTCAATAACGACAATGATTTAAGAGTGAGAATTCTCATTTTCTGAATAAAAGGTCCGGTAGATGAATCGTAAGAAAAATGGTTTAGTTCGGTCAGTTTGGTTAATCATACTATTTTCGTTTTGGGGTAAAGAGATTTCTGCTGATGGATTGCCAGGAGAATACCTGCTTACGGATCGATGGAGAACTTTTTTCTCTACTATATCACCTTTGCATAATCCCACCAATTTGATGGATCAAAATTTCCCATCTGTACGTGGAGTAATTACCCTCTCTGGTTTTGATATTGCAAAACTTTATGAATTGGGAATAACGTATCCCGTAGGAATGTATCAATCTGTAGGGTTTACCATTGTAGGCGAGAGTGGTAATGAAATTGAGAACTGGAGAAGAGATGAAACTGGTTATAGTAAGGGTAACAATAAGATGACCTTTTCAAGTTCTCATCTAACTTTTACTTACACCACTAATCTATGGAGAGGTCTTGATCTTGGAGCAAATATAGGTGTGTTATTGCAATCTGATTTTGAGAGAAAAACAGACTATAATCTCAATCTGGATTTTGGCTTATCCTATCGAATAATATATCATCATCTTTTCGGACTTCACAAAATTGGCCTAACTTTTAGAAATATTCCAATTAATAAAAACACGTATTTTAACCGAATTGAGCAGTCACCGGTTATTCGGGGGAACTATACCGCTTCTTTTTTGCAGAATAAGATAAACTATGATATTGGCGTTATTTTGAAGGACTATAACTCAGATCCCAAGAAATTTTATAATCAGCAAAACATATCGGAATGGGATGTAATGGCTTCATTCAGCCTGTGGCCCTACCGGTATGCGGGGCTTAAGGGGTTTGTGGAGTTGAACCACGACAGAGGTTTGGATGCATTGGGGTTTGCTGTTGCATTTAACTTACCAAGTTATAATAGGGGAAGGGATATGGCTTTAACATGCCAATATAACAGTCAAACAAATACAAACTTGCAGGGAACAATATCTTTATATGGAAAACATGATTTTGGGCTTCATAGAGAAGAAATTTATAGCAGAAAAATGGCTCGTTTAATTAGTCTTATCCCTGGGGATCTTTATAGTAGAGCAATGAATCATTATTACAAAGGTAATCAGTGGGAGGCTCTCATTCTTTTTACTGAACTTATTAATGACTACTCGGAGTTTTATCTTGTTGATATGGCCTCTTACTATGCTGCCTCCTGCCTGAGAAAATTAGACATGAAAGATAAAGCCAAAGAAATGTTTATAGAAACAAAATTAAAATACCCAAAAAGTGATGCCTATGCCTACTCTAATTTGGGTTTAATGAGGGTTCATTATTCACAAAAAAACTTTACAAGTGTAGTTAACCAGTTTGTTGAGTTAAATGATATCAATGTTCCTGATTCCATTAAAGCTCATGGATCATACCTTATGGGTCAGATGCAACTTGAAAATGATCAACTCCTGCAGGCTGTTGGAAATCTGTCAACCATAGCATCAGATCATCCGGATTATTTGTTTGCGCTTCTTAGCAAAGCAGTGGCTATGATGATATTTGATCCTGATGACCAGAGTGCTGCTGAATACCTTGAGACCATTACTCAATATCCTGCAAAAAGTCGCGCCGAGCAGGAAGCGGTGAATCGTGCATGGCTCCTTTTTGGATATCTCCTGTACGAACAGGGGGACTACTCAAAAGCTGCCATTTCCCTGAAGAACATTCCATCGAACAGTTACTACTATGAAGAGGCCCTTTTAGGTAAGTTATGGGCAGCACAGAAACTTGAGAATATTGATGATTGTTTAAATATTAGTCACACTCTTACCTCAACTACTAACAATCAAATCATCTTAGCAGATGCTCTATTATTAGAGGGGTATGGGTATTTAAGAAACAGAAACTATCAAAAAGCTGAAGAGATACTTGAATCTGCAAACGATTTATTGCAGCAGTATGTAATTTTCAGTAACGATTCTCTTGATACTAAAAATGAGCACTACCATAAAAATAGAAGTGAAGTAAACGAAGTTGGGAATCAGCTAATTATCGAAACCGAAAAAGGGACCCGACGTGATGATAATTATGTTAATAACCTAAAGAAAAATTATGATGACTTGATGGCAAATATAGTGCATTATCAGGAATTTATAAATAGCCACCAGAGAGAGTTGTTCTTTGCAAGAAATAAAAAAGCTGTTCATGAAGATATCAAATACCTCCTCGCCTTACTAACTGAGCACAGAATATCCGGAACTATGAATCAGCACCAAATGGATAATTTGGATGAAGCTGATGATATAGAACTGGAATTGGAAAAACTCAGGAAAAAAATGGAAGAACTTGAAATTGATTAAAAAAAAAGCGTATAAACAAACCAAACTAAGATAAATTATTCTAATAAATTTATCTGACACACTCTTTTCGAGTGATAACAGTGGGTTTGCTATCAAACTACATTAGCAACATCAGTTTTCTCCCTGTGGATA
>JARUKZ010000075.1 GCA_029688955.1 Chitinispirillales bacterium ANBcel5
CTAATCACCTGCTGAGTAGCTCTATTTTAAATTGAAATGAGACTAATCACCTGCTGAGTAGCTTTAATCTGGTTTAAATGAGGCATTTCGCGACTATATAGTTCAAAAATTCGCAAGAGATGGGGGAGTAGTTATGAGGAAAAACAGTATGTTGCTCAATAATGATGGGGTTAGATCACAAGCATAAAGCCGAAATACAAGCCCAAAAGATGGGTTTTGGTCATGCCAGGGCGAGTTTCAGTGCAGTTCGCACAGCACATAGGTCTGGTTTCTGTCAAAAACCGATTTAAATCTATCGGTATGGTATACCGGATTTGTTCCCCGGCAACCAGCCAACATCCAACTCGCGTGGTCACCATCAAAAACCTTGCATGGTGTGCTGCGAGTGCGGAAATCTGAAATCCTGTCGCACCAAAGGTGCACAAATTCCATAGCCAGGAGCAGCGCCCCTGGTGCGGTGGTGTGGATGTATATCAGCCCTGAAGGGGCGTGACCCTGTCAGGGAAATGGGAACCAATGGTTAATAAAATGTTGGCGGATTTCCTGAAGGTTCCGAAATTCACGATTGTATACAACTGGGATACATGTAACGCCCCTTCAGGGCTATTATCGCTGACTCTATTTGACCAGGGGCGATGCCCCTGGCTTTGGAATTACGCCCCTGTGGGGCTACACTATACGCTTTTTCTTGGTAGATGAAAATGGTTTAAATGGCTACGACCTGTCATGGTCCTGTGAGGAGGAGAACCAATGAAAGGGAGCAGAAACAAAGCTTAGTTATTCCTGAACTACTATAAATTCCCCTTTAGAATTTATTGAATATATTTCTTTTTTAATCAAACCATCACCCTGGACTGATTCGGTATATGGTGAGAAATACTCAGAAATAATAATCTTATATTCCTCTGAAATTTTATATTGCTTGCCCAAAACGCCATGTACCCCTTCATGACTATAATCCATAACTAAACTTATATTTAACAAACTTATACTATTTGTTATGCTGCCTATAAAAAGTAATCTTTCATTAGAATCTTCTGTAACCGCTAATAAAAAAATCTTATTATTCCCAATTGGTGGTAATTTGGCAATCATGTGAGCATAAAAATAATCCACTCCAAAAAAAGGAACTAAATTGCCAGGAATGTATTTAAAACCTGGCAATGGATAGGACATTTCAGAAGGAGGTAAATTATATGGAAAAGGGCTTTCAATAGGTAATGAAATCTCCTCTAATTCATTCCATAATTTTAAAAAATCTTTTTTAGATGCTTCAAAAACTAATGATAGGTCCCGCTCTTTAACAATATTGGTATCACGATAATTCAATGAATTATTAATCTCGTTTGCATTGCTTGTATTTGTTGTAACACTAAAAAAGAAATAACCAAATAGACCTATTTGTCTTATTAAACTTTTGAATTTCATATAAACACTCCTTGTATTATAGGATCATTTTTCTCGATTTTTCTTCAGCTATATTTTTCGTAAAAAATGAATCATCCAAGTATTTTAAATCAAATTCTGTCGCGAAGTTAGGGGGGCAGCACTTTGTCTTCAATATTTTACAACAACTCTTCTACTGTATTAAAAGGAATTCCCCTATGTAATTTATTGTGTATTTTTCTTTTTTAATTAAAGTAGTACCACTTGTAGAACTTGGCCGATCTGGGGTAAATAGTTCTGAAACGACTATTTCATAGCTTGATGATATTTTGTAAGTTTTGCGTAAATAACCAAACACGCCATCTATCTCAGTATCCTTACCTGTACGTATCATGAATAATTTTATATCATCTGTTATGCTGCCTAAAAAAACTACTGTTTCACCAACATCATCACTAGCCTCCAATAAGAATAGTTTTATGTTTTCTTTTTGAGGCAATTTGGCAATACTAGGATAATTATATCCAGTTTTAAACATTGAAAGGAGAGGCTCGGTTATTCTCTTAATGCCAGGTAAAGAACTCTTGATATCAGATGAGTATTCAAGTGGTAACGTGTTTTCCTCCAATTCACCCCACATTTTGTAAAAATCTTTTTCATGTGGGCCAAAATTTAGAGTAATATCCGGCTCTATAACTATAGTATCTGTATCTGAAACTTCACAATAGCCGTTGTGAGCCAAGTCAGCGATAGTATAGCCAAAGGTACACAGGATACACAGTATTAAAAAAAAGCACCTTAAATGGACTTTGGCTTTCATTCATATTCTCCTTACGCTAAAAGTGTAACGAAATTATTAACTATAACTGACTATGTTGATACTGATGATGTACCACAGCTTACATTCTCAGGACTAAAGGACCTGGATAAGAAGAAAAAATACTAGTCTGTACGCTTACGTATTGCAGAATTTAATAGCTATAAGTGAGAACTGTGTTTGCAAACTGTATATTCAAAAGTTCAGATCAATGTTTGATATTTTTGCGTTTTCTGATTGAAATTCAACGGTCACATCTGCTGTACTAAAAACTTCATCATCTAATAATATGTGTACATGAATAGAATAGCTGGTAGAATCAACTTTATACACATCAGATATTTTGTAGCCGTTAATATTCTCACCTTGTCCTCCGAGCCAATTATCATACCACAGAATATTACATATATGGTTATCCTCCCCCAAATGAAACATTTCTTCGAAAGGATTAAATTCATGATTAGAGTTCATCATTGCAATGCTACATTTCAGATTTTTGCTTATTAAAGCACTTTTATAGCCTTCGGAGAAGTAGTGTATCTTATCCAGTTTTTGTTTATATGTTTCAATGTCGAGACCATACTTATCTGGTGCTAACTCTTTAAAGGGGGCATTTTGATAATCACTCGAATTACCAGTCTTGTATATCTGATGAATATACCAGTTATAAAATTCGTCGACTAAGCTCGTGGCTATGTTGGTTGAATCACAATTGTTTCTGTTATTTATAATTTCTGGCTGTTCTTCTGTATATTCACTTGAAAAACAACTATGGTACATCAGTAATGGGAATAACAATGCTAAAATTTTCATTATCTATCACTCTTTCATTTTGGTATGTTTGGACGTACCAACATCCAACTCGCGTAGTCACCATCAAAAACCTTGAACGGTGTGCTAGGAGAAAGCAGTGCTCCAGAGACAAAGATGATTCATATCTGGCTTGCGGTACTTTTAATAAAACGAACAGACATGGTACTGTGAGGGGGAGAACCAATGCCTTATAAACAAATACCCCAACATACATACCTACCCGGAACAATTCCAGATAGTAGAATTTATGACATACTGTCTATTCCAAACATTCATCGGTATATACATATTTTCCCCACTGGTTTAATTATATCCATTTTTATGGAAGGGCGCTACTTACATCGCGCCTAATCACATTCAGCAGGTATTACTCTGATGCTATCTTTCACTTTTGATTCAATATAATATAGACTGTCGTAAGAAGACCAGCCCGGTGTTTTTATAAACCATATTTTTTCTTCAGCAGAAACCTTCTCTAGCAAAAAATCTAATTGATTATTACAAGAACTCAATACACTTAGACCTAACTTGTCGTTATCATGCATTTTACATGAAACTATATCAAACACGGAGGCATCGCATCCTCCTTGCAAAATCAGAAGACTATCTTTATGCACAACTTCATAAGGCTCACAATCACAAACATCTTGTATGACTTTTTCATTATTTATAATAGTTAATTGAATAAGCCTATCAGGAATTGTATTACAAGGGTTAACAATATCCAGACATTTTTCTTCGGTAGTATTCGAGTACAAAGAAAAATTTGTACTCAAAACTAATAACACAAATAATGAAAAAATTATCCTTGCAGTTTTACAATATCTTACTTGTAGAATCGCAACTATTTTTCCACTGACACTTGGCGCAAAAACCACGTTCTTTATGTTCATTAACAACACTCCTTCCACTACTTCCAAAATCAAGGTGCAGATGATGTTGGTGTCCTGCTATTGCAGTAACAAACATCCCCTCACCGTTATTTTTACTTTTGTTATTACAATATTCTATAACATCAGGACACATCGTAATTGCTCTTCCAAAGCCAACTTTCTTGGTAAGCATAATAAATGATTTTGTCTTACTTCTGTCATACTTATAAGAAATCCTATCCAAAACCCCTATGCTCTTAGCTCTGATATCAACACCTTGTCCATCTTTATGTGAATTGTGTCGGGTATCTCCACCGAGCCATGTTGAAATATCGCCAATCTCAACCATATCAACATCTGCATCATACCCGTCGTATTTTGACCATTCTTCTGCTAATTTTTCTAAAGCCTCTATTGTTTGTTTAGTTCTCCAAAGGTGGTTATGAAACACATCATCAAGGTCTCCGGTCAATCTTTTTCCATCACTTCTTTTAATAATTTCATAATCTGGAAATCTTGCCCTATATCTCTTATAATAATTTGATGGCTGGAGTTGGTATAATCTCGTTGTATTAGAAAGGCTTACTCTTACTCCTGGTCTTTCAAAAGATCTGCTATTTATACATTCTTTTATCAATACCGAGGTCTTATAATCAAGGATGCCAGTAACATCCAAACTCTTAGTTTCTTTAAATTCATATTGAAAAGTTTTCAATCCACTATACAAACCATGGTCAAATACTCCATTAAAGACACTGGTCGCATCCAAGCCCTCAGTTACCCAATACCCAAGACTGAAAAGATCATTTTTTAATTCTTTAACAAAATTACCACATTCACCATGTATTTCGCCTCCCCATATCTTTTCGGAGTCATTATCACCCATTCTTAATTCATATTTACAAGGTGGCTGAGCATAATTCACCCGCATCTTCAACCTTCCACCGCTCTCCACTCTCTTTACAAAATTATTCTTAAACACCTCCATGTCGGTGAAG
>JARUKZ010000076.1 GCA_029688955.1 Chitinispirillales bacterium ANBcel5
TGGCCCCGCCGGATCCGCACTCAACCACCTCCCGATCCATGGACAATAATACCTTGCTCCATAATAATACAACCCGGTAGCCTCGTCCCGTTCTTTCCCGGTGTAACGGTATTCTTTGAGCTTAACCTCTTTTTCGCTGTTACCTACTACAAAAGAGGTTCCTCCATAAGGGAAGTATTCTTCATAGGAGATGAGCTCACCGATCTCATTTAACTCAAGTGAGGCAGACCCCAAATGGTTGCCACACTGGTACCGGATCTTGTTACTGTTTAGATCCCCCGGGTTGTCAGTTTCCCGGTTATGGACATCCACGGTCCAGTGGTTAACAATAGCAATCCGTGAAGTGTCATCCATCACATGGTGATCATATCGCTCCAGTTTTTTCAAAGAGCCATCAAATGAACTAATTCTCCTGATCTCAACGCCACCAAGATAGATCTTCTCTATTCGCTCATCGTTGGCAACGGTTATCTTTCTGACACGATTACCACTACCATCATAAACATAATATTCGGCATCATCTGGGGAGCCAGTTCTTTTAATAATCGTCGCTTTTGAGATGTTGTTGCGGTAGTTCCAGGAGATTTCGGCGATGTGCTCCAGTTCGGTGCAGTTACCATTCAGGTCGAAATAGGAGGAGATTGGACCGGTCATAGTAGCCGGAACTGCTCTGTTTGAGCCAGAATCGACTGTTATGTTTCGGGTGAAACTGCGGGTGCTGTGAGAAGCTGTATGCTGGATTCGAGTAAGATTGTTACCCTTATCATAACTATAAGTTCTGGTGTAGTTTGCAAGGGCATTGGCATCATTGATGTTTGCCAGATGCTGATTAAACCATTCATCTCCGTGCTGTGGGGTATTTTGGTTTAAGCCGGTGTGCTCGCGGCCGGTGGCACAGGTAAGGCGGTAGAGTGCATCGTATTCATAAGTGCATTTAGGCTCTACTACCTGATTGTTGGTAAATACCGAATCAAAGGAGTTATCCTCAATTTCAATGACGTTCCCTACGGGATCATACTGATATGCAATGTCCTGAAGCAGCTTGCTGTCACTGATTCGTTTTGTTTGAAGCGAAGTTAGGCGAAAGGTTTTGTCGTCGTACTCATATTCAGTGAAGGTTCCGTTGCCGTAATCGATTCTTTGCCGCTGTCCCTTAGCGTTATAACGAATGCCTGTGACAAAATCGGTGAACTCAGTTTCATTTTTAAGTTGCACCCTAACCTTGTTGAGAGCGCCGGACTGATGAAACTCCGCAACGGTAATACTTTCGTCAGGTTTCTCCTGCTCTATAACATGACCAAGCGCGTCATAGTTGTTATTTGTGGTAAACGTCTCAGATTCCAGAAGTGAGTCAGGATCCGCAACATCCCAGTTTACCTCTGTATCATAAGCACCGGTTGTAAGCGCGCGGAGACGATAAACACTTTGCGGCACTTCACCTTTGAAGGTATATGCAGGAACGGTTGTGCAGCCCGCTTCATCATAGGTTTTATACATCTGCCCACGAAGGTTTTTGTCCTGCGGATCAGTTTGCGATTCACCGTAGATAATTTTCTGCACCAGATTATCCAGACCATTACCGACAACCCTATTTTCGGTAGGCCTGTGAAGAGTATCGTAGTTTATAGTTACAACATGCCCTTTAGCATCAAAAGTTTTAACCGGATTCTCCATCACATCAATAAAAACCCTGTCATCCCCGGCATCGATATTCTGCGTCCTTAAGGAATGTTCCGCCATATCATAGGTATAAGTAAACGCAACATTGCCTCGCGGATCGGTTACAGTCAGAGGATTTCCGGTGATATCGAAGGTAGTTACTGTCTCATAAATCTGATCCGTTGTAGCTGTATCCTTATTTTCCAGATACTGCCTTACCCTAAACTTTCTGCCCAGTGTGTCGAGTATTGCCACCTGCGGAGTATTAAAATGATCATGCCCTGCCTTATTATCGTTCTGGTCGTGGGTTTCCACTTCCCATGGAGTAAATTCAACACGAGTAAAATGACCATCAGGCAGATCGGTTTTCACCACCCGCATCAGCGGGTCGTAATGAATGATTGGCGTAACGCCAAATTCAGCAAAAAACTGCTCAGGCTCATATTCGTGCTTTGCACTGTAGAAAGGTTCGTACTGCTTTACCGGTTCCTGCTTATTATTGTAAACGACACGCCCCGATACAAGCCAGCGGTCTTCAACCTCCTCCTCTTCATACTCATCATTGTCCTGACGCACCCAGGCAAGCCCACTCTCAACCTTAATCTTACTCTGAAGCTCACGCTCAAAACCATCACTGTAACCCAGACTTATCTGTATCCTCGATGTTTCACCCCCAGCCAGATCACTGACATGTGTCTCACGGGCAAGAGCAGGGATTCCTGAATGCCATGTCTGTCTGGAAAACGCTTGGAAGACCAAAGAATTCAGTAATGGATGATCAGACTTTACTCAAAAAGTATAAGAGTCTTTATGTAGACCTGAAAAACGGTTTATCTGTAAGATAAAGGTATGAAAGTACACGATGTATGTTTGAATACTGTTTTGAAAGAAAGGAAGGTGATTAAGTATGGCAGGATGTGAATTTTGTTTACAATTTATAGAGTAATGAAAGCAGCTGGTTCATCTCACTTTTAAGTTTTTTTTTGAAAATTATAGTGCAAGACTACGAATTAATTATTTGTACGAATCTAAGAATTTTGCAACAATAATATTTCCATTTTCAGAAAGAATAATATTGTTAGTACCCAGACCTAAAATGTTTAGTTGCTTACCACTTTTCAAAATTTCTACTAATGTCATATTTTCTATATTGATTCGGAAAAGATTTGATCCAACAATCTTCGTAGTTAAATCACCATCTCTTGATTGTTCTATAGTCGGATTATCTAAGTACATGCGGTTATCTAAAAAATATATCTTTGAATAAATTGAAAATGTATCACCTAGGAGATGATTAATCGGAATTAATTCTTGTTTTATTGAACTTGCAGTTAATAAAAATACTGAATTATATTTACTTACAACACAGATTAAATTATTTTCCAAAAAGTTATACTCAATCTCTGATAGTACGATAAGTGAATCTAATGGGAACGTTATTTGAGGTTGAGCTTTTATAAAATTTGTTAAAGATATACTAGTATTTGTAGATAATAATATGAGGTTATTTGAAATTAATTTCACCCTGTTTAACTTATCTTCCAAATGCAATGAAAATTCTTCGATAAATTCACCGTTAAATGTTTTCTTTGTTATTATAATATGAGATTGGGAATTATGTTTCCTAAGTGCATAAATATTTTGCTCTTCAATAATAAAATCCATTACTGGTGAACCAAATTGAATTGATTTTACTAATTCCGAATTTTGGTGGTGAATATTAATTTTATCATCTCCCACAAAACTGATAAAAAGTTTGTTGTCAAAAAATTTGGCAACATTAACGCTTTCGTTTTTAATATTCACTTTCATTATTATATCGCTATCAATCATAACTGAATAACTCCTAAAAATTATCAAAATATAAATCGCTATTATTTTATCTATTTTCAATGTAATTCCTTGTCGCCTGTGTAATATTTGCACCATCCCTCTCCGTTCCTGGTACAGCATTTAGTCTGCCATTGTTATTTACGAGGGTTGTTCCTGCTCCACACGCAGCAAGCCCAACGTTTACTTGTAGATTACTTTCAAGTGCCTCAAAAGTAATAAGATGATTTCCAACATCATTACCCAAATAAGGAACGTCCGAAATATGTGTTCTTCCAATACTGCTATGCGACATCAACACATTAATTGCATCGTCAGCATCATTTTGATTTAAGAAAGTCACTATTCCATCTAAATCACCTGTTGCGAAAGCCCTAACTTGAACATTATCATCTGGATATTTCAAAGCCAATTCGGCTTGAAAACCAGCAGCATATCCATGTGCATCAATCGTAACGTTCTGTTCATTACTATCAATTGCATTATAATATAATGCAATAAATATATCTGCTAAACCATCAGGGTCGATAAAAGATATAGGATTTCGTGTATACCGATAAGAATCTGCAAATTCCCTCGCCGGATCCGTACTCACCCACCTCCCCACATCCGCATCATAGTACCTAGCTCCAAAAAGGTACTATAGTTCAAGCCGGCGACCACA
>JARUKZ010000077.1 GCA_029688955.1 Chitinispirillales bacterium ANBcel5
GCTTCACTTTCCGGTGCATGTAGTTGAGCGGGTGGAGACGATTGACCACATCGGGAAAAACAGACTTGTCAATAAATACGCGTATCATCACGGGTATTATGATGGTCATGAGCGGGAGTTTCGCGGTTTTGGGATGGTGGAGCAGTGGGATACTGAGAGTTTTGAAGAGTGTGAAGATTGTGATGGTATCGATACCTATGTTGCTCCGGTCCATACAAAGACCTGGTTTCATAACGGAGCGCACAAACATGACGCCAAAATATCAAAAGTATATGAGCAGGAGTATTGGAAGGGGGATGGTGATGCATTTTATCTCCCTGATACGGTGCTGCCCGATCTAGAAACAGATGAGATGCTTGAGGCGATACGTGCACTGCGCGGCTCGGTGTTGCGCACTGAGTTGTATGAAGCGGGTGATGAGGCTTCCGATGTTCCCTATCAGGTTACAGAGACTAATTTTGCAGTACATAAGGTGCAGCCTAAGGGAAACAACCGGCATGGGGTGTTTTTTACCAATGCACATGAAACGATTACTTTCCACTATGAACAGAACACAGACGATCCCCGCATAGGGCATGAGTTTGTGCTGGAAGTTGATTCATTTGGTAATGTAAAAAAGGTTGCTGATCTTGTGTATCCCAGGCGTTCGGGTAGTGGTGTGCATGATGAACAGCTTAAAGCCTACATGACAGCACAGACTACAGAGTTTATAAACGAGACAGATGATTTATATCTTATCGGGGTTCCTTACGAATCAAAAGGGTATGAGATTGGCGGTAATCTTCCTGTTGCTGCCGGTGAAAGGGTGACATTCGAAGAGGTGCAGGAGTTTTTGGAGCTTGCGATAAGTGATGCCAACACAATTCCCTATCATGGTGAGTTTGTACCCGGTGCATCACATCAAAGCCGTCTTATCTCCTGGTCGCGGCATTACTTCTGGAACCAGGATCAGAGCGGTGCAGGTGGATTGGGGGAGATCGTGTCACCAGTTCTTCCGCATCATGAAGAGAATGCGGTATTTACACCAGAGCTTATCAGTCAGGTGTTTGAAAGTGGGATAAGCGATAGTGATATCACCTCTGCCGGTTACTACTTAAATGAACATTACTACTGGAACCGTGGAGCTGTTCAGATTTATCAGAGTGGTGATTTCTATCTTCCAGTGCGCATGGAAGACCCGCTCGGTGGCTTTTTTGATATAGAATATGACACATACAATCTGGCTCAGATAGCTATCACCGATGCATTGGGGAATGAAACCTCTGCATTTATTGACTACCGCACGCTTCATCCCTGGCAGCTTACCGATCCTAATGAAAATATGAGTGAAGCGCTTACTGATCCTCTGGGAATGGTGATTGCAACATCTATATACGGGACTGAAAATGGTATCGATAAAGGGGATGCTCCTCTTGATGAATACGATGAAGTCACCGACGCATCCATTGAGGCGATAGTCTCAAATCCCGGAGATTATCTTCAGGAAGCCACCACCTTTTTCTTCTATGATCTTCATGCCTGGACAGATCGCGCTGAACCACCGCAGTTTATCGCGCTTGCCCGGGAAACTCATGTAAGTGAACTGGCTGTTGGTGAAACATCGAGGATACAGATTAGTTTAGGTTACAGTGATGGTTTTGAGCGTGAGCTTCAGAGTAAGATAAAAGTTGAGCGTGGGCTTGCCTGGGTGCGTCAGGACAATGATGAGTATGAAGAGGAGGAGGTTGAAGACCGCTGGCTTGTATCGGGGCGTGTCGTTTACAATAACAAGCAGGAACCGGTAAAGCAGTACGAGCCTTTCTACAGCGCAACGTTTGAATATGAGCCTGAGCAGTTCTTTGCAACATTTGGGGTTACTCCGATTATTCATTACGATCCGCTCATGCGCGTAGTAAAAACCGATCTTCCGGATGGTCATTTTACACGTGTTGAGTTTACTCCCTGGGAAGTGGAAAGCCACGACCAGAACGATAATAAGGCAGGACATGATCATTTCAATACTCCGCAGGTGGCCATACTCGACACATTGGGTAGAGAGTTTAGGGTAAGGCAGTATCTGGAAGATAAGAATACTGCTACAGATAGCCAGATATACGAAACCGTAACCACCTTCGATATCACCGGAAATCCTCTGACTATAACCGACCCGCGGGGTAATGTTGCATTTACTTATACCTATGATATGGCGGGACATCCTTTAAGGACGCAGAATATCGATGCCGGGGATGACAGGGTTTTTATCGATGTTTTGGAGAATCCTGTTAAAAGTTTCGATGCTAAAGGGTATATTGTAACTGTAACCTATGATACACTTCACCGGCCTACAGAAAAAAGAGTTGTCGGTAATAGTCTGGATAACCTTGTACAGAAAATTATCTATGGTGAATCGCACCCAGATTCTCAGGACAAGAACCTCCGTGGGCAGGTATATAAAAGTTATGATGAAGCCGGCTGCACCACAGTCCCTGCCTATACCTTTAAAGGTGAAGTCCCGCAAAGCGCTTACCGTCTCCGTGCGCTTGTATCGGGAACATTCGATACAGAGGCAAACTGGGATGTTGCAGATCCTGACTCACTTCTGGAATCTGAGACGTTTACCACAAATAACAAATATGATGCGCTTGGTCGTGTTATAGAGCAGACAAAGCCTGATGAAAGTGTCACCGTTGCAGAGTTTCATCAATCTGGTGCTCTCAATAAGGTCAGGGTGCAGCTTAAAAATGATACTGATTTCACCGATTTTGTCACCGGTATCTGTTACAATGCCAAGGGGCAGCGCCAAAGGATCGATTACGGCAACGGAACCTTCACTGAATACGAGTACGACGATAAAACCTTTCGCTTAACCTCGTTAGAAACAACAAAGGCTAGTAATAATAAGCTGCTTCAGGATATCGCCTATACCTACGATCCTGTGGGGAATGTTACAGAGATTGAGGACAATTCCTTTGATTCGGTATTCACCAATAATCAGGTAGTAGAGCCTAAATGCAGTTATGAATACGATGCGCTCTACCGCCTAACCCAAGCTACCGGTCGTGAGCACACTGGCTTAAATCAAAACAC
Source organism: Chitinispirillales bacterium ANBcel5 (assembly GCA_029688955.1). Taxonomy (NCBI): domain Bacteria; kingdom Pseudomonadati; phylum Fibrobacterota; class Chitinispirillia; order Chitinispirillales; family Chitinispirillaceae; genus Cellulosispirillum; species Cellulosispirillum alkaliphilum. The sequence continues at coordinate 3,067 of JARUKZ010000077.1, forward strand.
CCCGCCACATGGTGACCAGTGGTTTAATCAGCATCTGGCGAACATCAACGATGCAAATGCCCTTGCCAACTACACCAGAACATACAGTTACGATAAAGGTAACAATCTCACTCGAATCCAGCATACAGCCTCTCACAGTACGCGCAGTTTCACCCGCAATATAACGGTCGATTCCGGTTCAAACAGGGCAGTTCCAGCTACAATGACAGGTCCAGTTTCCTCCTATTTCGATCTTAACGGCAACTGTACTGAGCTCGAGCATATTGCCGAAATTAATTGGAACTACCGCAACAACATCTCAAAAGCCACGATTATTGAGAGAACTGGCTCCACTGATGATGCCGAATATTATGTTTATGATGGTAGCGGCAACCGTGTCAGAAAGATCTCCGTTGCCAATGATGAGCGGATAGAGAAGATCTATCTTGGGGGTGTGGAGATCAGGAGGATAACATCTCTTGATGGCTCTTTGAAAAAACTGGAACGGTTTGATCATCATGTGATGGATGACACTTCGCGGATTGCCATCGTTAACCATTGGACCAAAGACGACCATTTACGTGAGATCGATAGTTCAGATGATCTCGGCCAGAGTAAGATCCGATATCAGTACGGCAACCATCTAGGGTCTGCATCACTTGAGCTAAATGAGATCGGTGAGCTCATCTCCTATGAAGAGTATTTCCCTTACGGTGGAACTTCTTTTGTCGTAGGGAATAGCGAAAAAGAGGTTAAGCTCAAAGAATACCGTTACACCGGAAAAGAACGGGATGATGCTACCGGGTTGTATTATTATGGAGCAAGGTACTATTGTCCCTGGATCGGGAGG
>JARUKZ010000078.1 GCA_029688955.1 Chitinispirillales bacterium ANBcel5
AAATGTTCCAAATCCAATGAGAATGGAGGAGGGAACCCGTTTCTATTTTCACCATAGCGATGTTGTTTATAGCAGAGATGTTCAGTTGGAGATTAGAATCTATACTCTTGGTGGAAGATTAATCAGAGTTATACGCGACCCAGAAAACGGATATTTGTGGGACGGAAGAGACCAGGCGGGAAATGTTCTTACACCAAATGTGTACCTGTATCAGGTAAAAGCACATACAGATGGGTTTAGAAAGACTACCACCAGTGATATAAAACGATTAGTGGTACATCCACCGAGATAGTCTTTGTGGCTAATTAAAGCAAATGGGAGATGTGTTTTTTCCTTTTTCTGCTCAAAGCTAATCAAAACTGAAGAATTCTATGGCTGAGAATGGATTATAACCATTGAAACATGTATTTACCCAAAACAGGGCACCCGACAGCGCCGAAAGTGACCTCCAACTACGCCAGTGTCCCATCTAAAACAAGTCTGATGGGCTTGAACTCTTTGCTGTATCCTTTGCGAAAACTATTATTTTCCATAACACATCGTTCGCCTGTAGATTTAGGGCTTTTCGTTTTGTTTGGCATTTAGTGTGCCCTTTTAATATTCATACGTAACAGAGCAGTACAGTACCTGGGGTGATAGCTTCGGTAGCGAGCTCTTTTTTGGGCAAAAAATGGGTTTGGAAGGGGCAACGATACTATATTTCATTAAAAAGAACCGATTGGAGTCGTCAAGATGATCATTCATATGGAGAAAAATTCCACTCCTGAGCAGGAAAAGAGAGTACTTGAGAGGATAAAGAAAGCCGGGTTTGACTACGAGATTATTCACGGTTCTTTGGGTATCGATGTCATTGGTGTGCTTGGTGATCTTTCGAGAGTGGAGGAGAGTTATTTTGGGGAGCTTGATGGTGTCGATAAGGTTATCCGTATCTCAAAGCCCTATAAGCTCGTTTCACGAGAGTATTCTTCACGCTCCAAAGTGGTTGATGCCGGGGGGGTTGCAATTGGGGGCGATCAGCTCTGCTTTTTGGCAGGTCCCTGCTCGCTTGAAAGTGAATCACAGATTTTTTCCATCGCTCAATACCTTAATGATATGGGTATCACGATTATGCGTGGGGGGGCGTATAAACCAAGAACATCACCCTACAGTTTTCAGGGTATGGGGCTTGAAGGATTGAAACTTTTAGCTAAAGTACGGGAGCAGTACGGGCTTAAAATCATTACAGAAGCTACCGGCTTGCATCACCACATAGATGAAAACGGTGAGAGGGAGAAGCACAATGTTCTTGAGAATGTAATCGAGTATGCTGATATTATTCAGATCGGTGCCAGGAACATGAAATCGTACGGATTTCTTCAGGAACTTGCAATTCTTACAAAAGAAAATAAGAAACCGGTTCTTTTAAAACGGGGAGATTCTTCAACCCTTAAAGACTTTCTTCTTGCCGCGGAATACATAGTATCAAATGGTAACCCCAATGTAATATTGTGTCTCAGGGGGATTAGAACATTTGAGGAAGAGAGCTTTCAGCGTTTTACTCCCGATATAGGAGCAATTACGGTTTTGAAAAACGAATCAAATTTACCGGTGATTTTTGATCCTTCACACTCAACGGGGTACCGCGCAAATGTTAAAGGCGTTTCACTCGCAGCAGTTGCGGCCGGAGCTGACGGATTGTTGATTGAAACCCATAATGACCCCGCAAACGCCTTATGTGATGGTGAGCAGAGCGTGACGGCCCTGCAGCTTAAGGAGATAAGGGAAAAATCTGAAAAAATCAGAGCGGTTCTTTAGTTTCAGGAAAAATCGTTTTAACCTCAAGAATACAAAGTTGAACCATTTATGAGTAAGAAAATTCTACTGATAGTTTTAGGATGTGTTTTCTCTGTTTTAAGCAGTCCGGTAACAGTGACAGAAGACTCCCCATCAAGACTTACCTTTACATTTACTGTTGAAGAGTTCGATACAGCTACTGTAAAAACTGCAGATGGCTCATATACGCACTTATCATTCTCCGGCTCCAACTCTTTTAGCAGTGATAGTGGTGAGCCCTACCTTCCTTCCTATACTCTCTTCATTGGTGTGCCACAGGAGGGGGAGATCGATGTAGATGTATCGGTGGGTGCAATAAACCGTAAGCAACTGAACAATCCTGTTAAGCGTTCAAGGTCTGATGGAGTATCGGATGTTGAATACCAAAATGTCTGGGTCAGTGAACCTCAGTATACTACGTTTAGAAACTACAGGGCTGCAAGAGTGGTGGTACGTCCCTTTCAGTATGACCAAAACAGTCAGAATGTTTCTGTGCTTCGTGAAGCAACAATTTCGGTACGGTTTCCACCTTCTCAGCACCGCCCATCCTCGTCTCCGGGGGTTTTGTCTGATTACAATCGCATGGTAGACAATCTGATGGTAAACTTTGCTACTGCCCGGGGCTGGAGAAGGGCAGGGAGATTAAGGAAAGCTGCTGTTCAAGATTTTCCTTTCAGTAGAAACCGAAGGGTTTACTCTTTTAAAGTTGGAGACGGTCATAGTGGGTTTAATGAAGCTACGACTCTGGAAAATGGAATAGTAAAGATAACCGGTGATGATCTCATTGAGCTTTTTGGACCGGAGGTCAGGATGTCAGGAGTTGCACTCTACGCATCACATAAGGGGGAAATGGATCTAAGTGTTCCTGGTGAAGGGCAGATTCCGGATGGGATGTTTGAAATTCCGCTTTTACGGGTCTCAGATGATCCCTTTGGCCCGGTAGAGTCACAGGATTACGCGCTTGCATTTGTTAGCGGCGCTTCAGACTGGGTTTATAATGAAGGAACCAATGAGTTTGAAATGAAGATTAATCGTTATAGTGACTACCGCACCTACTGGCTTACGACTAAAGATAGCCCGGCATGTGAGATGGAAACCTTTGAGCAGCCTTCTGATCCGGTTCAAACAGTTGACAATTTCATGAACAAGGTATTACTGAGAAGACCACAGAGTCGCTCAATGCAGTTTAAAGAGGGAGGGATCGATTATATATACCGACGCTTTGATGTAAACAATCAGTCCTGGAGCAAACTGATTGATCTTCCGGGTCTTGAGCAGGAAAACTCAGTAGATGTTCAATTTGTCGAACATTTCAGAAACCGCGGTGCAGGTGACATTTCTGCATCAATTGGAAATGATGAGATTTGTACCAACTGTTCAGATGTATGGTTTACTATAGATCAGTGGACTGAAAACAGGCTTTCATTAGATTACAGATCAAATTCAGCTGGTTCTTTCTATGAATTGTATGGTATCTATTTTCGGTACCCAAAGAAACTGGCTGCAGGCAATCAAAATGGTGATCTGCGCCTTGAAGTGTTTTCTGATAGAGAAAATAGTGTAAAACGATACAACTTCGACAGAGGTGATGAGGAAGAGGTATATGTCTTTCGTATTCCTCAGAATGAGTCAGAGACATCTCTGATTCATGGTGATACGTTTGGCCAAACCGGAGATATC
>JARUKZ010000079.1 GCA_029688955.1 Chitinispirillales bacterium ANBcel5
TAGTGTTTGTCCGGTCTGTTTTCTCCCGCGCAAATCAAATATTCCATTATTACGGAACTGCGATATCGGTTTACGGGTTATAGTAACTTTGGGGTTGGTTACACTGGAATTGTCCTCTTTCCAAAACACCTCCATAGCTATAAGACCCTCTCCAAAATAACCGACCCACATAGGCCCATGATGACTTTGAGCTAAATGGCTCGTATAATGACATAAGAGGCCATGCTCTGTGGTAAACTGGAAAAGTTGATTACCAGCTTCATCAATTACAAATATTCCCTGGTTAATTGTGGCAACCCATATTCTGCCATCAAGATCGATTTCAATATCTCGGCAGTTGACATTATCATCAAGTATCTGCCTCCAGGGCATGTTTTTTCTCTTCATAAAAAGTCCGTTTGTTGTTGCTGCGATGATTTGCTCTGATGGATGCGTTTTTAATGCATAAACAGCTCGGTTTTCGGGACCTTCCGGTGTTGTATCTTTCACAAAAATATCTTCTCTAAGCCAGGACACTCCCTTTGAGCTACCAGCCACTATTGTATTGTCAAAAGTTTCAATGGCTCTAATAATTAAAGGGGTCTCATGATTGCTAAAACCATCACTAAGGTCATAGCTCCTCCAACCTGAAGAATCGTAGCGCAGCACTCCACCTAAGCATGCAGCCCACAAAACATTATCTTCGGAAACAACACAGTCTTTTATATCATAAAGATTTCCAAGCCTGTTTTCCCAATATCGTGCAGAATGCTCTCCCTTAAGATAGGTAAAGCCAAACGGTCCACCAAACCACTTTCCACCATTTGAGTCGACTGCAAATGCATAAACAGTATTGTGCAACATTACATCATTAGTTGAATAGTAGCTCCACTCAGTTCCATCATACCGATGCAGCCCCCAGGATGGATGGACGTCGGGTGTAACCCATAAATTATTGTTATGGTCAACACCAATAAAGTTAATTTTATTTCCTTCAATCCACCCTCTTTGATGCCATATAAAGCTATATCCTAAGTTAGAAAAGGTTGGTTTACCGCTACAAACATAAACGAATTTTGTTGTATCGTAAAATGCAAAGTCGGAGACAAACAATGCACCAACACTTCTTACATAACTCCACTCTCCATCTATAAATTGCGAAAGGTATCTGGGCCCTATGCCATTAATTATCCCAACAGGAGATAATTCAAGTAGTGTGACCGAATGTATAAGACCACTATTCTCGACAGTGTAAAACTCCCACTCAGTTCCGTCATAGCGGGCAACAAACTGGAATTCCTGGCTTTGAATACTGACGATCCAAAGATTTCCACTGGTATCTACAGCAATGCTTCTAATTAGTCCGGGAGTTATATCATGGTGAAGCTCAATGGATGAAGCTGTATCATTCTCAACCTTAAATATCCCACCAGCTCCGGCAGCCCATAACGCGCCATCTTTGTCATACTCTAAATGGTTAATGTGTCTGGTTGGAATGGCAGAAAGCGGCTCAAATCCATCACCATTATAGGTAACAACTCCATTCTCACTGATTGCAGTTACTTTGTCTTCCATAACAGCCAAACCAGTAATCCTGCCAAGCCGTGATGAACCGGCTGTGTAGTAATTTCGGATTTCACCGGGAGTAACATAACTTATTCCATCTTCAGTACCGGCCCATACAGTTCCTGATGAGTCGGGCAGTGCAATGCTCCATACGATGTTGTGGGCTAAACCGTCGTTGGTGGTCATTTGAAAAATGCTACTGTCGGTTGTAATAGCCCTTACAAGACCTCCCCCATCGGACCCTCCCCATACCGTATCACCGTGAATAGCAATGGAGAGGACTTCCTGGTAGCTAAGATAGTGCTCAATCTTTATGGAATCAATGGGATTTGCTTTAACATAGGTAAAAGAAAGAGTAGTGATTAAAAATAATAAAACAATACTAAACATTCGGTGCACCTCGGTAGTACAATGTGTTTATTGTTTTGAACGCAAGAAAGATCTTGCTTAGTTTATTTTTCGTTGTTAAAAAAAGTGATTGTTTGATCTATTTGAGTCAAGCCTAACTTAATATAAGTTAATACCATGTGAAAGTATAGAACAAGGGACTTTTTTTTGGAATTAGCTAACATCGTAGTAGAACTAAAAACAACTACTTTAATTCAATTCTCTTTAAGTTATCACTCTTATCGTTCTTATAGATATACATCCCCGAAGCTCCGGAACGTAACTGCTGTATTGATTGTCCGGTCTGTTTTCTTCCGCGCAAATCAAATATTCCATTATTACGGAACTGCGATATCGGTTTACGGGTTATAGTAACTTTGGGGTTGGTTACACTGGAATTGTCCTCTTTCCAAAACACCTCCATTGCTATAAGGCCGTCTCCAGAACCTACCCACATAGGACCATGATGACTTTGAGCTAAATTGTATATATAATGGTATAAAAGGCCATGCTCTGTAGTAAATTGAAAAAGTTGATTGCCAGCTTCGTCAAAGACAAATATGCCCTGATTTCTTGTGGCTACCCATATTCTACCATCAAGATCAATTTCAATATCTGAGCAGTTAGCATCATCCTGAAGTAGCTGCCTCCAGGGCATATTTTTGCTCTTTATGAAAAGTCCGTTTGCTGTTGCAGCGATGATTTGCTCTGATGGATGCGTTTTTAATGCATAAACTGCTCGGTTTTCGGGACCTTCCGGTGTTGTATCTTTCACAAATATATCTTCTCTAAGCCAGGAGACTCCCTTTGAGCCACCAGCCACTATCTCATTGTCAAAAGTTTCAATTGCTTCAATAAATAAAGGAGTCTCATGATTGTTAAACCCCTCATTATACTCATAGCTTTTCCAACCTGAAAAATCGTAACGCAGTACTCCATTCCTACATGCTGCCCATAGAACATTTTCTTCGGAAACAACACAGTCTCTGATATCATACAGATTTCCAAGCGTATTTTCCCTGTAACGCGCAGAGTGTTCTCCCTTAAGATAGGTAAAGCCAAACGGACCACCAAACCACTTTCCACCACTTGAGTCGACTGCAAAGGCATTAACAGTATTATGCAACATTACATCATTAGTTGAATAGTAGCTCCACTCAGTTCCATCATACCGATGTAGCCCCCATGACGGATGGAAGTCGGGTGTAACCCATAAATTATTGTTATGATCAACACTGATAAAGTCAATCTTATTTCCTTCAATCCACCCTCTTTGATGCCATATAAAGCTATATCCTAAGTTAGAAAAGGTTGGTTTACCGCTACAAACATAAACGAATTTTGTTGTATCGTAAAATACAAG
>JARUKZ010000080.1 GCA_029688955.1 Chitinispirillales bacterium ANBcel5
GACAATAAGATGTGTTAGATGGCGTAGAGTTATCTTTCCATTTTGTTTATAGAAGTTCTTTGACATAACTGTTGATGAAGCACATATAGAAATTAGAAGTTTCGTCGAGAAGAAAATAAAGATGTATCAAGATAGTAAGGGTACATGGCGGATGCCTTGGCATTGGATGCCGATGAAGGACGTGGCAAGCTGCGATAAGCTTCGGGGAGTGGCAAACACACTATGATCCGGAGATTTCCGAATGGGATAACCCATCCCACTTTGTGGGATATCCCTGATTGAATACATAGGTCAGGGAAGGTAACGAGGTGAACTGAACCATCTAAGTAACCTCAGGAAAAGAAAGTAACAACGATTACCTAAGTAGTGGTGAGCGAACGGGTAAGAGCCTAAACTGTTTTACTGTAAGCCGGTGCGCGTTGGTAAGACAGGGTTGTGGGTTTTTACAGGGCTGCAGTACCGTGCGGCCGGGAAGTTATCAAACATGTTTTTAGCCGAACAAGTCTGGAAAGTCGGGCCATAGTGGGTGATAGCCCCGTAGGCGAAAAAGACATGTCTTCCTGTGTAAGACACCCGAGTACCATGGAGCACGTGGAATTCCATGGGAAGCAGGGAGGACCATCTCCCAAGGCTAAATACAAGCCAATGACCGATAGTGAACCAGTACCGTGAGGGAAAGGTGAAAAGTACCCCGAGAGGGGAGTGAAATAGTACCTGAAACCATGTACCTACAACCAGTCGAAGTCAGAGCTTGCTCTGATGACGGCGTACCTTTTGTTTAATGGTCCAGCGAGTTACGCGTATGCAGCAAGGTTAAGTGTCTCAGGCACGAAGCCGGAGCGAAAGCGAGTCTGAACAGGGCGTTTTTAGTTGCATGCGGTAGACGCGAAACCGAGTGATCTAGCCATGACCAGGATGAAGCGCGGGTAAGACCGCGTGGAGGTCCGAACCAACTTCTGTTGAAAAAGGAGTGGATGAGTTGTGGCTAGGGGTGAAAGGCTAATCAAACTCGGTGATAGCTCGTTCTCCTCGAAATATATTTAGGTATAGCCTCGCGATCGACAGTAACGGAGGTAGAGCACTGAATGGACTAGGGGGCCCACCAGCCTACCAAACCCAATCAAACTCCGAATGCCGTTACTTACTGCGCGGGAGTCAGGGAACGTGGGATAAGCTTCGTTTCCGAGAGGGAAACAACCCAGACCACCAGCTAAGGTCCCCAAATACATGTTAAGTGACTAAGGATGTACGTTTGCCTTAACAGCTAGGATGTTGGCTTAGAAGCAGCCACCATTTAAAGAAAGCGTAATAGCTCACTAGTTCAGCGAATGCGCGCCGAAAATTTCCGGGACTAAAACATGTTACCGAAGCTGTGGATTTGATCACACCTTGGTGTGATCAGATGGTAGAGGAGCGTTCTGTAAGCCATTGAAGGTGTCCTGATAAGGGATGCTGGAGGTATCAGAAATGAGAATGCTGGAATGAGTAGCGATAATTCCGATGAGAATTCGGAACACCGTAAGTCTAAGGTTTCCTGGGCAAGGCTCGTCCTCCCAGGGTAAGTCGGGTCCTAAGCCGAGGCCGAACAGGCGTAGGCGATGGAAAACAGGTATAAAATTCCTGTACCTTTTATTAGTGCGATGGGGTGACGCAGGAAGCTAAGCCATCCTCCCGTTGGTTGTGGAGGTCCAAGCGCATAGGCGGGGTATCCAGGCAAATCCGGATATCCATTCAACGCTGAAGCGTTATGGGGAACTGCGCCTTTTGGGCAAAGGAACTGGTGTATGCTCAGCTGCCAAGAAAAGCCTCTAAGCGTTACTCTAATAGAAGCCCGTACCGCAATCCGACACAGGTAGACGAGGAGAGTATCCTAAGGTGTGCGAGAGAACCGTGGTAAAGGAACTCGGCAAATTAGCCCCGTAACTTCGGGAGAAGGGGTGCCTGCAGTATTGCAGGCCGCAGTGAAGAGGCCCAAGCGACTGTTTATCAAAAACACAGCACTCTGCTAAATCGTAAGATGATGTATAGGGTGTGACACGTGCCCGGTGCCGGAAGGTTAACAGGAGAGGTTATCCCGACTTCGGTTGGGAGAAGCTTTGAATCGAAGCCCCGGTAAACGGCGGCCGTAACTATAACGGTCCTAAGGTAGCGAAATTCCTTGTCGGGTAAGTTCCGACCTGCACGAATCGTGTAACGACTTGGGCGCTGTCTCTACCACGGACTCGGCGAAATTGGAATACTGGTGAAGATACCAGTTACCCGCAGTTAGACGGAAAGACCCCATGAACCTTTACTGCAACTTGGTATTGGGTTCCGACTGCGCATGTGCAGGATAGGTGGGAGACTGTGAAGTGGGGACGCCAGTTCTCATGGAGTCATCCTTGACATACCACCCTTGTTCAGTTGAAATTCTAACCTCGATCCGTGAATCCGGATCAGGGACATTGCCAGGGGGCCAGTTTGACTGGGGCGGTCGCCTCCTAAACGGTAACGGAGGCACCCAAAGGTTCCCTCAGCATGGTCGGTAATCATGCGTCGAGTGTAAAGGCATAAGGGAGCTTAACTGTGAGACAAACAAGTCGAACAGATGCGAAAGCAGGGCTTAGTGATCCGGCGGTTGGAAATGGAACTGCCGTCGCTCAATGGATAAAAGGTACTCTGGGGATAACAGGCTTATCTCCCCCGAGCGTTCATAGCGACGGGGAGGTTTGGCACCTCGATGTCGGCTCGTCGCATCCTGGGGCTGAAGAAGGTCCCAAGGGTTTGGCTGTTCGCCAATTAAAGCGGCACGCGAGCTGGGTTCAGAACGTCGTGAGACAGTTCGGTCCCTATCTACTGTGGGCGTACGATATTTGAGTGGAGCTTTTCTTAGTACGAGAGGACCGGAAAGGACGTACCGCTAGTGTACCAGTTGTTCCGCCAGGGGCATCGCTGGGTAGCTATGTACGGAACGGATAACCGCTGAAAGCATCTAAGCGGGAAGCCAGCCACAAGATAAGATATCGCGTGGGGTTTAACCCCCCTCAAGGATCCTTGAAGACTACAAGGTCGATAGGTCACAGATGTAAGCGTGGTAACACGTTCAGTCGAGTGATACTAATAATCCGTGCGGCTTGATACTTT
>JARUKZ010000081.1 GCA_029688955.1 Chitinispirillales bacterium ANBcel5
GGAATTGTTGGATAATGTAGAAAGATTATATTTTCATATTGATGGTCATGGAAGTGAAAAAGTTCATATTAGCCTGTACCTACCACCAAAAATCATACGTAGCATTACAAATAACGTTCAATACATTAGTAACACTATAGATGAGTTTATAACTTTTGATGTTAAATTCAGTGAAATAGTATTGGAGCAAATTACGAATGAAACGATACCTGGTACTGAGGAAGTGTATAATCCTTCCTGTGTGATAAAAGATGATTTCGCGGCATTTAAAATAGAGGTAGCAGGAGAAAATTTCAATCCTGAAATGGTAACCTGGCTTAGTAAGAAGGGTAAGGTACAATTCTTAAATGGTGCAGGTGAATTAACAGATCAAGGAAATGGTTTAATTACTGAAGTAAAAGGTATGAGAACCGGTGAAGACACGTTAATGGTGATGATTGATGGTTATGATGGCAGGCCGCCCGAAGTGCACATATCAGTGGTTGAATTAAAAAATTTAGATGTGTACACTCATATTGTAAAAAATATACTAGGAGAATCAGCTTTTACTGATGAAGAAATAGATGGTGCGTTTGAAGTTGCTAACCAGATAATGAAGCAAATTGGTGTTCGGTTAAACAGAAAACCCCTTGATTTTGATAATGACGCTAATCCTAATCAAAATATGTATTACGAATTGGAAAGTGCTGCACACTTACATAATCTGATTGACATGAAAAGGATCGAAGAGGGAGAAGGGGTAGAAGTGTACTTTGTAAAAGGCCAAAAGTTTGATAGGGGAATGATTGGAGAGGCTTATTACAACAGGGGTACTGTTATAACAAGATATGGGTTTCTTGACCCTCTAATACCTGAAGACGATGTATTTACCCCTCATCTACTGGCACATGAGATACTTCATTCAATGAGGAAAAATAGGAAAGATAGGCAACAGGTATTTGACATTTACACCGAAGTAAGAGATGCGATTGGGCAAGAGGTAACGTATCCCTCTGATGTTGTAGTTAATGATACACTTATTCCACTGGACTGGGGAACAGGGTATTACAGAAAGAATAGTACACAGGAAGAAATTATCAGAAGGCTTCTGATGTTTGGTACAAATGAAGATGGCCGTCGGGTTATTCCACGAGGGACAGTACATGGTTTAGACATTAATACCATATCTGCAATACATGTTAAATGTGGTGGCATAGTTGAATTAAAAGAAAGGTATTTTGCTCATGACCAATAAACCATGTAAATTTATGTGTTTTTACATATTCATAATAGCATACGTTGTATTAGCAGCAAATAATAAAAACTCGATTTATGATGATACTTTGGTAGATTGCACAAATGAGATGCTTAAAAAATGGGTGCTCGAATCAAATATACCTTTCGATTCATTTAAGCAGTTTTACGGCTTTTATAATATAAATCACTGTAAAATCGACTCTGTTTCCCTGCGGGAATGGTTGATGGAACATTACAAGGATTACAACCCTTTTGATACGACTAATACAATCGAAACGAAGCGGATGTATGAAATTGCAGGTGATGTATTCACAACAGAAGATGGTTGGGGCGACGATGCTGAAGAAGCAATGGTAAAGAGAATGCGGTTGTTGTTGGAGAATGATAGAATGGTATGGTATTATAGAAAAATGTGGGCTCTTGTTAAATATTCAGAGAACTGGTTTGAGCATATGATTGACTTGTACTATAATTTGGACACCACGAATATTGGAGAAAGGAGTTCAATATACAGAGCTCTGATCAGAAGGTTTGAAGACAGTGAAGATTCTGTAATACACAGAAATATGGAATCTGTTTTGTATGCGATACTTGCAAAAGGAAAAGAAGGACAAGGTCCATTAATGGTAATAGATAGTTATATTTCGACAAGATCAGAAGAGTACAGATATAGTATTCAAAGGTATTATATGTTTAAGGAAAGAAATGAAAAATTACGAGAAATAAGGAAACAAGGAAAACTCAAGGCATATTTTGCTTACTCTGATACTGTATTGTCAAAATTAGAAAGTAGGCTTCTTGGGAATTATTCGCCGCCATTTGATATCAGTAAAATGGAAAGACAGAAAAATAGATTGGAATAGATTGGGGGCGGACCAGAAATGTTCACTGTAATTGCCCTAAACCAAACTGCAATGGGCAATATTTTAACATTCCCGTCAAATTTCCAGTTCATAGAGCACGATGGGAATGCATTGCAACAAGCTTTGAGAGCTAAAAAGGTGCATTTCCCAAAGTTCACCGATTGCCGAAAAGATTATATTAGGTTAAACATCAGCATAAGCAGATACTTCCTGGCGCGCATTGCGGGTTCAGGTGTATTTGAGCACCTGAATAAAGGCAGAAAAATTGTGAACATTCATCCTTAAAATGCGATAGAAGGGGTAGCCATCGAGCTCTAAGGGGCTGAAAACAGGAAAAAAATAGGAAGAAATGGCCTTTAGAGGCATTAAAGGGCATTTGTGCTGGTCCGACCCGGGAAAATACTCTTCTTTGAATTCCAAATTCAGAATTTTTATCACGGGTCGCCCAAGGCGAAGTTGGCCACCCCCCAGTGAGGCCTGGTGGCAAGTGACTGGTTCCTCACGGGGGCGCCAAGAAACGTGCTTGCCCCGTGCAAGCGTGAAGGGTTCGGTTTATAGGGTAGGTTAAATTATATACAAAGCTACAGTTAATCCCACCCGGGATGATGGTTTAAGCGTCCCCCTAAAGATGTAATTCTGCCGCGGTTAGTCCTCAGCACAAGAAGATACTTCCTGACGCGCATTGCGGCTTCGGGTGTAATCGATTTGGATCTTGGTTCTGTGCAGGAAAAAACGATCAGGGAAGCCATTGATGAGGGCCACGACAACAACAAACTCTATTTAAAGCAGCAACAGGGGGATTTTT
>JARUKZ010000082.1 GCA_029688955.1 Chitinispirillales bacterium ANBcel5
CAAGTGCATAGTAAGTAATGAGGGTGGAGCAGTTACGAGTAATGAAGTTACCCTGACTGTAAATCGTGGTCCCTGGGTACCGCAGCCCGAAGAGCTTGAACATGATAATGGTATGGTACTGATTAGAGCAGATGGATACAGCTTCCGAATGGGTAACCCGACCACAGATCCGTGGGTGGATTTCTCCTATGATTTCTGGATGAGTGAGGCAGAGATAACACAAGGTGAATATGCTGAAGCTATGCAGTATTTTCCTGGTTTTGAACTACCATGGTGGGATGCTTACGGTTTTGATGCTCACGAAGAAAAGCCCGTTTATGGTGTGACATGGTATGATGCTGTCCTGTATTGTTGGGTGCGAAGTATCGAGGAAGGTCTCGAGCCAGTTTATATTTTTGATGCTGATGATATTATTTGGGCAGATAATATCCCCTGGTCCTCATGCATAGGTTTTGATAATATTCAGATAGACACCTCTAACAATGGATACAGATTACCTTTAGGTGCTGAATGGGAATATGCTGCACGCGGAGGAACCAATACACGTTTTTCCTGGGGTGGCAATCGTCAGTATTATCCCCAAACTTCTGCTGATTCTGCCGAAATTAGTGCACATGCTGCATGGGTTCACAACACTACAAGGGACCATGGACCCCATTTAGTAAAAGGTAGAGAAGCAAACTGGTATGGCTTATATGACATGGGTGGGAATGTTTGGGAATGGTATAAAACTGAAGATTTTGGCGGCTATTATGCTCGTGGGGGTAGTTGGAGCACTAGCGGTGCAAATGACTTAATGCCTAACTCAACAATTGGAAGCTTCACTAGTGGGTATAGAAATGATGATTTTGGCTTCAGAGTTATGCGAAAAGCAACTGCTTGATAAAAAATGGTAAAAATAATGTACCTTATAGTGAGACAGAAATAAATGAGGTGTTTTTTAAATCCAAAAAACCATTTTTCCCTAATTTCAGCACATTTTCCCATAGACAGGAACACTTGGAACACTATACCCATGTATTTGGAAAAGTTGTGAGTAGATATTACAAAGATCGCCTTTAAATTGATAGTTTCTGGGGTATTTTGATTTAATCAATTCACCCATTCTATTTACTTTCATTTAGGTTTACCCGGTACTGTCCCATGAAAAATTGCACTACCATTCAAAATAGAGCCACATATAATTGGTGTGGCTGCATACACATTCGCAATCGAACTTCTGCTGTCACACAACTATCAAGCAAACAGTGTAAAACAAAACTTTTGCCCCCTTAAGAATTCGAAAGTTCCGTTTTAAGAATAAATTGTACAGCATTCAAAATAATCGACCTATGCCTTTCAATGTTGAGTCGGATGTATTCAGAAGGACCAATGGAGAATTCAAACCTCACCTAAAACACAATCACGATGGTTATCTGCCGGGACTATATAGTTCTGACAGATGGCCGAGCTGCTTAAAACATTCACCCTTCGGGACCTTTGAACCTTGATGAATAATCTGCTTTTAATTAAAGCCGGAGAGATTAGTAGCAGCAATAGAAATAGATCACCTCCAAAGAATTATAACCTAACATTATACTATTATCGTAATCATTCACTTAACATTAATAATTACAGGTTTAATTCTATTTTCATCTCTTGTAACATAAACTCCTGAAGCAATATTTCTATTGGTAGACCCGCGATGCATATTTCCGGGAATCTTTCTTCCCCGTATATCGTAGTAGCCGGTAATCGCTCGTTGTTTTTGAACGGGAGGCATAATTTTGTGAGTAGTTATGTATATATTAGAGTCGTTCCAGGAAACGTTTGCGGATATCAAACTATTCCTGCTGTTGATCCAAGCAGTCCCATCATTTGTAAGTCTTGTTCCTCTAGCCAAAAACAATCTTTCGCCAATAATAAGATGATGTAAATGGTTGCCATCTTTATCCAATATATAGACTCCATCGGTCCCGCCAGCAACCCATATCCTTCCTTCACTATCAAAATCAACATCATCACATCTATAATCGCTTAAAAGGTGTTGCCAGGGTTCTCCTTTTTTCTTAAGGTAGACACCAATTCCGCTATTTGGTACAGCTACAACTTGACCATGAGGTGATGTACTTAAGGTACTTAAATGAAGGTTTCCTGGCCCATCAGTGGTGGTATCAGCGATAAACTGATCTCCATCAAATGTGTAAATACCCTCAAAGGTGCCGGCAATTATTGTACCTGTGGCGTCTTCAGTAATAACATTCACCCAATTACTTTGTAATCCGCTCTCTGTATCATACACTATCCAGCTTTCAAAATCATAGCGCATTACTCCAATGTTTGTTGCGGCCCAAAGGATATTATCCCGGGAAACAACACAGTCATTTATGCGGATCTCTTCTACCCCTGCATCCATAGGATAGCGATAGGTGTTACCATCAATCATATAGGAAAATCCCGAATCACTGCCAAACCAGTGTCCGCCGTTTGAATCCTGCGCATAGGCTGTGAAATTATTGCTAAGAAGTCGGTGTGAGTTTCTGCTGTAATAGGACCACTCTTCCCCATTGTACTTATGAACACCCCATCGTGACTGATCAAGTGATGCCCAGAGGTTGTTATCTCTGTCTGTAGCTATGTGGCGAACGTTATTATTTTCAATCCACCTGTGGAGGGGCCAGGTATACTGGTTATCGTCAGTATAAAAAATCGGTATGGTGCCATGGGTTAGCACAAACTGCGAGGAGTCATAAAAAGCAATATCTCTCATCATAATTTGCCTTCTAAAAGGTAATTCTTTGATCGTTTCCCACTGACCATCAACATGTTGAATAACTCCTTCAAAGCTGACTCCAACAAGACGATTGGTAAAAGGGTTAATTCTAAAACGTTGTACCGTAAGGGGAATGCCTCCAC
>JARUKZ010000083.1 GCA_029688955.1 Chitinispirillales bacterium ANBcel5
ACTAATTGCTAATAGCTAACAGCTAACCGCTAGCAACTCAAGATCCTTGGTGCCATCATCCAGAAGCACATAGCGACATGCAGAACCCTGACGGCCTGCGAGTCTGCCAAGATAGCCAAGCTCTACCAGCGGTTCTATATTCTGCCGAACCTGCGTTTCACTCCAGCCGGTCTCCTGACGAAGCTCCTTGCGCGTAAACGGTATCTCAAACAAAAAAAATTCTTTACTTTCATCAAGCTCCTTCATCTGTTTGTGTTTGGTGGTCACAAGTTTAACTATTTCAGAAAGGAGCTTGCGCCCTGTCGGGCTTACATCATCCACATTGCGGGTAAACACAAGTCTTCCAAGCTCAAGTGCAAGATCGATGTCCCGCTGTGTTGCCTGCACATATTCCACTTTGGAGCCGTCTACCCTGCGAAGTGTACCAGTTTTTCTCTGGTACTGATGGAGCAGTGTTATAGCTTTAACCAGTGATATAAACTTCTTCTGCTCCCTTCGCATCTGAAGCCGTGCAAAAGGCCAGGTAAAACGGAGATCATCGGGGAACGTTATCGTAAGAGGTTTAAGCATTCGCTGCATGTTGTGGTGTAGTTTACAAATACTCTCTTCATCAAAGCTCATTGTGTACCAGCTATGGCTGTTCTTTGTAATCTGTGCCTGAAGGATACTCTTCGTCTGCTCAGGGGTCTCATCTATGGTAAGAAGTAAAAACCGCTGTTTCGTTTCATCATCGAGGCCATTGGGGTTAGTGGTGGACACCATCACCACCACAGGCCCGTAAACGGTGTATTCCTCAACTGAGAACTTTCCGGTCTTGGCATCAGTGCGGGTTGCAGAAACGCTTAGTTTCTGAGAAGATATAAGTGTCTTTACCGAGTACATTGCAGGCTGCATCCCTTCATCCTCTTCTACGGCAAGAACTTTATGCTTGAGAGCGTTTTCGTCTCTGTAGAAGAGTGATTGTCCGGTAATGCGCGTATACTGGATTACCGATTCCGGGGGTATAAATCTGCACACCGCTTCCTGAAGGCCTGTTTTGCCTGCACCGCTACGGCTTAAAACAAGTACTGCAAGCGGATCGGACTGGAGCCGTGACACTGAGGCAATATAGCACAGAAGTTTGTTTGTCTTTTCACCGATATAGCCTATGGCATTGAAGTCTTCAACGATTCTTTTAAGCAGATCTTTACTTTTAAGCGTTTCGAGAGCTTCATTTTTATCCTCTTCACTCATCTGGACTGGGGCACTACCACTGCCACGCTCTTTCATGGAGACCCGCTCCGCTTCGAGTGCAGATAT
Source organism: Chitinispirillales bacterium ANBcel5 (assembly GCA_029688955.1). Taxonomy (NCBI): domain Bacteria; kingdom Pseudomonadati; phylum Fibrobacterota; class Chitinispirillia; order Chitinispirillales; family Chitinispirillaceae; genus Cellulosispirillum; species Cellulosispirillum alkaliphilum. The sequence goes on from JARUKZ010000083.1 coordinate 1,300, forward strand.
AAGACTGCTCAGCTCTGCCATCACTGCACCCTGCTGAACTTTGAGATATTTAGTGCAGTTCTCTGCAAAGCCCTCACGGGATCGGCTGTAGTAGAGGTCAAGTGTATCGATCTGGAAGTTCGATGGCTCATCCTCTTTATATGCCTTGAGATTAACACGAAGGCGGTCCAGGTTATAGGGGTTGAGGCCGGTTACGCGGTAAGTCAGGATATCACCACGGAAGTAGTGACCATCACTACCCTGAGCAAGTCTGCAGGGCTTTTCTGTTTTGGATTCTGGCACGGGCTGCGCTCCTTTGTTCTTTATCCGCCATAGCTTGCGCGAAGGCGGAATTTTCACCATCCACGCTTCGACGCTGCTGCTCAGCGCAAGTGAGACGGCGTATAAGTGAGAGGCTTTCCCGAAAGGAGCGCATATCAAGTTTCACCGGGCCGGTAAGATAGGCCTGGCGAAGTTCACGGCAGCGGTCACCGATAAACACAAACGATACCCTGCGGCGGCCATTATGCTCCAGGTGATCGAGTGAGCACCCGACGCTGTGAAGAAAAGCTGCAAGATATAAATCGTTGGTGATAATGGATTGGGAAGCTGCAGTAAGGTATTTTTCATACATGGATGCGCCTCCTTTCAGGCGTTTATCTTCAGGGCCGACCGGTTGAACTTTGGTAGAGGACACCGGTTGGCCTTTTTTGCTGGGTTTAAAAAAGCTGTCAATAGCATTTTATTCAATGCATAAAAGATACTATATATTTCATCTTTTCTACAAGGGCTTTTTATTTTTACAGTATGAAGAAGAAAAAGCCTGGCCCAAAAAGGGGCACAAAACATTCTGATATAAAGCGTTCGCCATTAGGTCAGCGGCTTTTCGATGCAAGAAAGGTTCGCGGCATCACCCAACAAGAGCTTGCAAATAAACTTGGGATCACCAAACGGATGGTTGCAAACTATGAAGGTAATTCTGAAGGACCATCGGTTGAACGACTTGAAGACATAGCTAAAGCTCTTAACGTAACTGTTAGCTACCTACTGGGCGAGAGCACTCTGAAAACAGTTAAGGAAGATATATCACCAAATATCCGCAAACATATTGAAGTTCTTAAGGAACTCCCCCAGAAGGACCAAAAGAAAGTTTTGGAATACGCTGAGCTGCTCAAGACCTGCAAAAAAGATATCCAGTGAGATTTTACCTGAGAAAACTCCAAAGATAGAAACTGGTGGTAGCCGGACGCCCTGGGACGTTCGGGTAAACATCCCTAAACCCTCACTTTTACATAATGTGGAATTATACGTTCACCTCCGCCATCCATGGCTACGGCACGCCGGGCACGTAAGCTTAAAAGATTAGCCGGCATCGTACAATTAACATTATGCAAACCCCGGAGCCGGAACTGTTTTTATCACTTGTGGTGAGCGGAGCCGAACTACCCCTACCCTCAAGGGTGTAAGAATATGAGAAAGAGTAAGAGACCCCCAAGCATAAGGGGAAAAGGTGCACGAGGGAGACAGGAAAAGGAACGGGTATCATTCTTTTTCCTACCGTGCACCTTTTTCCTAAGTTAGGGGG
>JARUKZ010000084.1 GCA_029688955.1 Chitinispirillales bacterium ANBcel5
AAGAGGTGGTATAATGATTCTGCTTACTTTGACACATCGATTGCAGTTGCTTTTGAAGGGAACCGGATAGCAGAAATTACCGATGTAGCCCTTGTGGACGAAAAAGTCGTTGTTACTTACAGGCTTAGTGATGAGGACTATACAATAACAGACTATAAGTACGATCCTGATGGTGAAGAGTACGATGCTATAGCTATTGTTTTTTTACTTTACAAGATCTGAACAGGAAGATATTAAAGAGAGAGAAGTAATCTTTAATGAAAAATTGTAACCCTGCAAGGAAAAAATATGAATCGTCTATACAAACTATTATACCTCTTGCTTCTCTTACCAGCGGTTGTATATGCTCAGTACTCATGGAACCATCATATCAACAGGCAGGATATTACCGAGCTGCTCATAGACGGGCAGTATCTTTGGATGACTACCAGTAGAACCGGACTCGTGCGGTGGAATACAAGTACTGAGGAGCAACAGGTATTTGATAGAGATAACGGTTTTTTTTCCGATAGTAGTATTAAACTTGCATTGGACTCATCGGGGGCGGTATGGGCGGCATCAGGTAGTACAATTGCACAGTATAGAAACGGCAGTTTTGGACAACAATTTCATTTCAGCAGCAGGGTAAACGATCTTACAGTTGATTATTTTGGTGCTGTATGGGTAGGGATATCGGATGGGATACTGAAACAAAGTGGCACTACTTTCGAACGGGTGACTGCATTTGATGAACTCAGAGGAACCGATGAATATGTTGATAATGTCGTTTCAGGAGGAGCAGATAGCTGCGTTTATGTTAGAGTTAACAACAGGGTATTCCGTTTTGGTGTTGATGGACAGTATCATCAAACTATCGAGCTGCCGTTCGTTGACTCATGGAGCATGGCTGTAAGAAGAGGCGAGCTTTTTGTCACGGATATAAGTAATGTTGCTGTGTACGATGGTGAAGACTGGAGATTGTTTTCAACCAATGACGGGACTCTCAGCAATGCTGTTTTAGGTTTTTCCGTTTCTGCTCAGGGTGATATATGGGCGTATGGTCAGAATGTAATGGCTTTTGAGAATGAGAAATGGGACGTAAGGCTACAGTATGAGCGAGGTGACAGTAGAATTAGGGCAATAGCTCCGGTAAGTGGGAATATAGCCTGGGTTGGTGGTGATTACTTTTTTGGAAAGCTTGTGTGGGGAGAACTGCAACCGATCAGTACCAACTCACCTGCCAACAATATGATAGAGTATATTTATGCCGATTATGATGGCTCTGTCTGGGTTCGATGCAGTGATGGTAAAAATGTAATAAGCAAGTATAATGGAAGTGAATGGAGCCATCCTTACACCAGACCCTTTACCGACATGCTTCGTACACAAGACAGTACTTATTACTTTATTGAGAATACTAATGTTCATGTGTTTGGAGTTGTTAGAAACGGGGTAAGGGTAAACGACCTGAGAGGAAATGAATTTATACCATCGGGTAATATCAATGCAATTGCTGAAGATCATTTGGGAAAGATCTGGTATGCTACTTCAAAAGGGGTAATCAGGAATTATTCTGACACACTCTTTTCGAGTGATAACAGTGGGTTTGCTTCAAGCCATATCAATACGATTTTAGCAACATCAGTTTCCTCTCTGTGGATTGGTGGCAGAGATGGGACCCTTGCTTTTTATAAAGATGGAAGTTGGACCACAAGTAATCTTCCGCAAAAACACACTATAACAGCTCTTGCACAGGATTCTGGTGGTGGTATTTGGATTGGTACCGATGCCGGTGTTTTTAAAATATCATCCCATTTAAATGAACAGTATCCAAAAGAAACAGGCTCACCACCAGATAAAGTAACCAGTATTGCTATTGATCATAATAATCGGGTTTGGGTTGGCACTATTAATGGGCTTAGCTATTTTGAAGATGATAATTGGAGTACCTTGCTTAGATCTGACGGCATTACTTCAACTATGGTTACATCTCTTGACATAAGCATCGATTCGGTTTTGTGGATCGGTACCTATGACCGGGGTATAAGTACATTGGACCTAAGTTCCAAACCCATGCGTGGAAGAGCGTTTATGAGTAAAACCACTAAACACTGTGAAAACAAACTCTTAAACAGAAAAATATATTTAAGGAATGCGAAACCCTATTTGGAAAACCGGAAAGTATATTTGCTCAATGGAAGAAAGGTGAATCCGCACACAACAAACAGGAGCTTACCGTCAAATTTGTATTTGTTAGAGCAAATAAATAAAAAATTAGAGTAAAAGAGATATACTGTAATAATTACAGAGGAGGTGTTATGAAAAGAGGAAGAAATACAATTTTTTGTGCTATGATAATACTTTTTACCCTTAGCTGGCAAAGCATTGCAGGTGATATAAACTTCACTCCTTATGCAGGAATCGGCTATATAGAAAAAGTGGAGGAAACAACTCCGATGGTTTTCAGGAGTTTTAAACCCTGGTATGACTATGTCCTGGGTAACAGTTGGGCAGGTATAAGATCTTTACCAGGTATTCCGGAAAGGCCTAAGAGGTGGTATAATGATTCTGCTTACTTTGACACATCGATTGCAGTTGCTTTTGAAGGGAACCGGATAGCAGAGATTACCAATGTAGCCCTTGTGGACGAAAAAGTAGTTGTTAATTACAGGCTTAGTGATGAGGACTATACAATAACATACTATAAGTACGATCCTGATGGCGAAGAGTATG
>JARUKZ010000085.1 GCA_029688955.1 Chitinispirillales bacterium ANBcel5
GTGGGGAGGTGGGTGAGTACTGACCCTGCGGAACAGTACCATGATCTTTACCGCTACGGTGGTAGCAACCCGATAAACAGGTTCGATCCTGATGGCAATCAAGATGAATATTTCCAAATGGCGATTTCTATGCCACGATCCCTTAGTGGTATAATGAGTTGGTTAGTTCCTAAGCATGAACAGGACGCTATTGTGGAATTTGGTGAAGGGGTTATGATAGGGAGTATGGCTGTTTCTGGAACTGTTTTGGCTGCTCCCGTTGTTGTGAAGGGGGCTCCTGTTGTGGTAGCAACGTGTAAAACTGCAACTACCATTGCAAAAACACATCCTGAAGTCATTTATACAACGGGAAAGATTGCAATTGAAGGTGCTGAAGCCGTAACGGCATATAGTGTTGATGGGCCGCCTAGCACCGGTTCAATAGGTTCGCATTACGGTTTCTTTGCAAGTGTACTTATGAGAGCTCGTGATTTTATCTTTGGTGGTGCTGAATGAAAAAACGGTGGCATTATTGGGTAATTGGGTATTTATCGTTATGGTTTTTTTTATTGTTTGGTTGGTTTGCGGGGAATTCGAAATGGGGGTATACACCACCAAGAACATTACCAGAATTACTGAAAGATTTTATGGATAAGCCGTTGTATTGGTTAATAGTAGTTGCAATAGGTGGTATTGTAGGTGGAGAAATAATTCGAATGTATATTCCACAGAAGAAATAATAAACATAACCCCATAGCCTATGATCGGTATTTTAAACTCAACATTTTCTTATGTTCTTCTGAAAACTCCAGACAAGAAAACTCCGGTGCGCCAGCTCCTCAGACAATCAAAGTAGCCCAGTCCCTCTGGGCCGCTTCGGGCAATCATCCGGCCCCCTCACTTTTACATAATGTAAATTATACGTTCACCTCCGCCATCCATGGCTACGGCACGCCGGGCATGTGGGTCTATAAGATTAGCGGCATCGGTATAATTAACATTATGCAAACCCCAGTGCCCGGGAATTGAATTTTATCACCCCGGCCCTCAAGGGAGAAAACCCGGAAAAGTCAAAAGAAGGGGGGGGGAAATGGTAGAAGAAAAAAGAGGTTGGGTAATTAGTCCGTATCACCATTGCCAGCACGCTTACGTTTTTCAGCAAGTGCCTGAGTCTGGTTCAGTATAACTCTTTGTTCTGTTTCCGAGAGCTGTTCAAATGCTTCTATGAGCTTTGCAGTACGCTTGTTGCCATGGATCTTATGCTCTTTGGTGGGTTCTTCTACTTTAGCACCGTTTTTGCCCATGATCTTCTCAACCGGAATATCAAAGAAATTGGCCAAAGCAATCAGGCGATCACGCGGCGGCTTGGAAAAACCGTTTTCGTAATCGGCAATGACCTTTTGCCTGGCACCAACCTTTTCACCGAGTTGTGCCTGCGTTAGCCCTCTGGCTTTTCGTAGCTTTCGTATGTTCTCACCAATAGTCATGAATATAAAATACATACCTGTTTTAAAACCCCTTGTTTTTATATCCAATGAATGTATATTTTAGTATCGTATAAAAGCGTGTATGAAATTGCTATTGACAGCTTTTTTAAAACCAGCAAAAAAGGCCAACCGGTGTCCTCTACCAAAGTTCACCCGGTCGGCCCCAAAGATAAACGCCTGAAAGGAGGCGCATCCATGTATGAAAAATACCTTACAGCAGCTTCCCAATCCATAATCACCAACGATTTGTATCTTGCAGCCTTTCTTCACAGTGTCGGGTGTTCGCTCGATCACCTGGAGCACAATAGCCGCCGCAGGATATCGTTTGTGTTTATTGGTGACCGCTGCCGTGAACTTCGCCAGGCCTATCTTACCGGCCCGGTGAGACTGGATATGCGCTCCTTTCGGGAAAGCCTCTCACTTATACGCCGTCTGATGGATGGTGAAAATTCCGCCTGCGCCCAGGCTATGGCGGATAAAGAACAAAGGAGCGCAGCCCGTGCCAAAATCAAACAAAACAGAAAAACCCTGCAGACTTGCTCAGGGTAGTGATGGCCACTACTTCCGTGGTGCTATCCTGACCTACCGCATAACCGGTCTCAATCCCTATAACCTGGACCGCCTTCGTGTTAATCTCAAGGCTTACAAAGAGGAAGAACCTTCACACTTCCAGATCGACACACTTGACCTCTACTACAGCCGATCCCGTGAGGGCTTTGCTGAGAACTGCACCAAATATCTCAAAGTTCAGCAGACTGCGGTGATGGCAGAGCTGAGCAGTCTTATATCTGCCCTTGAAGCGGAGCGTGTCTCCATGAAAGAACGTGGCAGTGGTAACGTTCCTATACAGATGAGCGAAGAGGAGAAAAAGGAAGCACTCGAAACACTTAAAAGTAAAGACCTGTTAAAGAGAATCGTTGAGGACTTCGATGCGGTGGGTTACATCGGAGAAAAAACAAACAAACTTCTTTGCTACATAGCATCAGTGTCACGCCTCCAGTCCGATCCGCTTGCGGTTCTGGTGCTCAGCCGCAGCGGTGCAGGTAAAACAGGTTTACAGGAAGCGGTGTGCAGATTTATCCCTCCTGAATCGGTAATCCAGTATACACGCATTACCGG
>JARUKZ010000086.1 GCA_029688955.1 Chitinispirillales bacterium ANBcel5
ACAAGCACGTTATCCTGCTCGTTTTCAGATATTTCTTCCACAGGTTCTGGTTTAGTTTCATCTACAATGCTTTTTATATTCAGAGTTTCACGCTCCAGGATAACATTTCCCGCACCATCCATTCTGCGAAAGATCTCCAGATCCCCCAAATACATTCTCTCTTCCACAACACCCGGTGCCTTTTGCCACACTTTTCTTACTCTTTGACCGTCACCATCATAACTATAATATGCATTACCACCACCACCCAGATCAACGGCTACAAGCTGAGTATGGTATGGTTAAAAGATCATGTGGGAATGGAGTATTGGGCGAGGTGCCGCAATGAACTTTTATTGGTCGGAACAAAAGGGAGCATGCCTTGTCCCGATCAAAGGTAAGACCCGAAAATGTGATTCAAGAAAAGAGAGGGAAACATTCAGAAAAGCCCGATGATGTTTATCGGATTATTGAGAAAGCGTATCCGACACTGAAGGAGATTGAGCTTTTTGCGAAGAGGGATAGAGAGGAATGGAAAAGGTGGGGTAATGGGAAAGGATAGTAGTACAGGTTTCAATGATATTTGGGTCTCCCTAAAAAGGGAGTCAAAAATTTCAAAACACTAAAGAAGAACCCTTTAACACTATTTACACTTTGGAAGAGCTTTATTCTTCACTTTTACAACTACAATTCTCATCATTAAGCATTTGGCTTATTCTTTAGTCTTTCGTAACAATACCAATACAAAAATCCGAATAGAGCCCCCAAAAATAAAAAGGTTAACAAAAATCTAAATGGGCTTGAGGCTATATCATTCCATACACTTTCCAATGTTTTAGGTTGAACAGGACCACTTTTACTCCAGCCAGTTAGACTTGTAAAAAAATAGCCGATTAAAAATGGAATAGTACCATAAACCCAATACTTTAATATTCGCAAAAAACGGCTGTATTTACATATCATTCTATTTACCTAATTTTCATTCGGAGTAACAAAATCTGAAATAGTTTCATAAATCCTGGCTGCTTGTCCAATTAATGTTCCTAAAAAAGTGGTTTTATCAGCCCCAGATGAAGGACCAGGATTTATTGCCGTTTCTGCAGTCTTAACTCCTGTTGAAATAACTTCAGGATGTGTTTTTGCGTAACTAACGGCAGTTTTACACGTTGCTGCTACATACGGAGCCGCTTTCACAACAACTGGAGCAGCCACAAAAGTTCCAGAAACAGCCATACTTCCTATCATAGCCTTTTTACTAAAATCCATTATAGCGTCCTGTTCATGCTCAGGCACTAACCAACTTATTATGCCACCAATGGATCGAGGCATAGAAATCGCCATTTGGAAATATTCATCTTGATTGCCATCGGGATCAAATCTATTTATCGGGTTGCTTCCACCATAACGATAAAGATCATGGTGCTGCTCCGCCGGATCGGTACTCACCCATCTCCCCACCTCCCCACAATAGTACCTAGCTCCAAAAAGGGACTATAGTTCAACTCGGCAATAACTGCCTCAAATCAACCCCAAAGGCCATATCAAAGAGCTAATTTATTCAAAACATCTCTTGAGCAAAAGAGCTAATCTTTTCTGGGGTGATTAATGAAAAAGATACCCGGTGACCTAAAAAAATTCAACTTCTTTCCCCAACACTATTTATTGACATTGTAAAATAGCCGCATACTATTACAACAATCATCCACCTATTGTAACCAAATAAAAAAATTACCATGCTTAATATTGCAGCTAAGATTCCAGCCAAAACCCGGAAATATAAAAATGAATTCAATTTTTTAGAAAATAAACCATCTAAAAAAATATCTATGCTTCCAGAAAGCCCAAATAAACCTGATAAGGCCCAGGCATACTGGCTTCGAATAAACACAACATCTCCTATTAGCACCAATAGCAAAACTACTGTTGAATACTTTGTGGTTCTTTTGATTCCGTATAACATAATTTACAATTTACCGTTTTTCCCTTATTATTGTTTCTGGTGGGTCTACAGAATCTTGGAAATCTTGGAAGTCTTCTGTCGTTTCGCCCCAATACTCTTGACAGCCATGACTTAACCCCAAAATACCAGTGACGATTCCTCCAGTTATAAATCTCCAATCAATTTTCGGACCTTTGCCGCCACCACCTCTTTTAGGAAAAAGTATTTCACCTCTTGCCAATTTATCTTGATCAGATATAATTTCTCCTATATAGTCTTCTAGTGTAGGATTATACACCTCTTCAGAACCAGGCATAGGCCCTGGAGCAGATTCGCGTTTTCTCCTTCGTTCAAAATTATCAATTTCATTATTCACTAATAAGGCAGTACCAAATGAACTTCCAATCCAGCCGATTCCCTTAAGAACAGGTGGGAGCCACAATGGAGCTGTCGAACCCAAAGTTATAGCAGCATTCCCATCCGGATCAACCGCATTAATCGGATTAAACCCATTCCCCGCATACGCATACAAATCCCAGAACTGCCGTGCCGGATCCGCACTTATCCACCGCCCGATATCACTGTC
>JARUKZ010000087.1 GCA_029688955.1 Chitinispirillales bacterium ANBcel5
ATATCAATATGGTAACCATCTGGGGAGTGCGAGTCTTGAGCTGAATGGAATTGGGGAGTTGATCTCTTATGAAGAGTTCTTCCCTTACGGCGGGACCTCTTTTGTGGTAGGAAACAGCGAGAAAGAAGTAAAGCTCAAAGAATACCGCTACACCGGAAAGGAACGGGATGATGCTACCGGGTTGTATTATTATGGGGCAAGGTACTATGCCTGCTGGCTCGGGAGGTGGTTGAGTGCGGATCCGGCGGGGCCGCTGGATGGGTGGAATTTGTATGAGTATGTGAGAGGGAATCCGGTTGTTTACAATGATCCAAATGGTAATAATTCCGTAGAACAGCAGGGACATAGGATAGCTGATGGGCGTAATATTGAATATCTTGAAAGTGGATTAAGTATTATAGAATTAACCCATAACAAAATTGAATTACAAACATTCTATATATATGCCGAAGATATTTCTCCCCGAATCAAAGGAAAACGGCTTGAAGGTGGCTCTTTTAGAGAGCAATTAGAAAAACGTGATTGGATTAGTGAAGACGAGAGAGAAGAAATAATAAATACAATAGCAGAGCTTGATGGTATTTTAGATTACGGGGAAGTCGATTTTCAACCAATTGATATTGATGGTTCCGAAGGGCTTATTACAAGACAAAAAGGAATAGATGCTGAAATATGGGTACCTACAACATATACAGAGGAACAGTTGATTGAAGAAGGTGGATTCCATCCTTCGATTGCAAGAGGAATTTTACAAGCAATGGAATTATATATTGAAGATGTAACGTCTTTTGTTGAAAAGGATGGAATGACTATAACTGAGGCAATAGAAACTGCTAATATGGTTAGCCAATCTGTTTTGGATGTAGCTCAACTGGGATTTGAAGTATTTACCGATATTATGGGTATGGCACAAGGAATAATAAAAACTTCCTATGGGATTACTGATATTGCAGAAACTTTTCAAAAGACCAACAAATTAAGAGGTGAATTGTCAGACAAAATCGAAAATAATACCACATATCAGAAATTTAGTGAAGTCGGAAATAGAATAGACGAAGTAAAAAGTAGAATAGAAAAATCTCGGGAAAGAAAAATACAAAGAGATTTTAGGAGAGCTAACCAATAAGATTAAGGGAAAATATGAAAGATTTAAGTAAAAAAAAGCTGGTTTATGTTTTAATCATCTTTATTGTACCTTTGTTGTCTTTGGTTGCGTTTAGATTGATAATTACCGACAAAGCGATGTTAAAGTTTGAATTACGTAACTATGGTGGTGAAATATCAAGAGAAAACATCTATATGCTTATCGATAATCTTACTCAGGAACAAACTGAATATATAAGAGGTTTTTTTAAAAGTAGGCCACCTGCAAAGTTTAACCCTGGAATTAGAAACTTCGCAAAAGGGCTTGCGGTACAGGAAATTATAAATAAAAATATTATAAATGTTGCTGATACTTTTGAAGATACTAATCCTTTTGAAAGGGGATATCAGTACCAAAAAACAAGTAAAGCTCTTAATATTAATTTTGATCCAACGTTGAAAAAATATGCGGCTAGAGTAAAACTTAATATGATATTTTGGGGTGATGATGATTTTAATATATACGATAGAAAAAGATCTTCTCAGGGTGTCATTTACAGGGGGTTTTCTGTTAGATGGGAAATGCCAAAAATTCTAAATACAGTTGGTATAATAAATAATGGAAAAAATGTGGAAGAGGAATATGAATCTTTTATTCAAAACAAAAATAAGACAGAAGAAAATAATAAAAAATTTAAAGATGCAATTTCAGCTAATTTTTTAGAATATATCTATAACATAGGAACAGGTTTTTATCACAGGTATAACAGAAGATTGGAGATCGAAGTATATAGGTTTTTTGGTTTTTTTCGTACTTCAGCAGCAACCAAAACAGAATGCTTACTGGACGCGTTTTTTTCTCCAACAGAGATAGAGAATAGAAATAAGATTACGAAACAACTCGAAATGAACAATCCCTATTTTGAAAAAGAGATATGTGAAGTGATGAGTAAGAGTTATGGAGAAGAAAAAATAGTAACCTGCTATGGGCTGATCGATTCTACAGTAGTAAAAATGAACCTTGACCATCATATTGCAACGGGTTGTTTTGAAAGATCGTTAGAAGTTGCAGAGAATGTTTGGAAGTCAATAAAGATTGAAGAAGAAAGAATTCAATAGAAACAGATAATTATACTGTGTCAAGTAGGTAGCTGTTAACAATTAAACCATAAACAACAATAACTCCTTTGATTCGGTATTCACCAATAATCAGATAGTAGAGCCTAAATGCACTTATGAATACGATGCACTCTACCGCCTTACCCGTGCCACCGGTCGCGAGCACACCGCCTTAAACCAGAACACTCCGCAACATGGTGATGAGTGGTTCAATCAGCATCTGGCGGATATTAATTTAGAATTTG
>JARUKZ010000088.1 GCA_029688955.1 Chitinispirillales bacterium ANBcel5
ATATTATGACAGTGATATTGGGAGGTGGGTGAGTACGGATCCTGCAAGAGAATTTTGGGATTTGTATCGGTATACGACAAATCCAGTCGTATTTATTGATCCAGATGGCTTATCTGAGCTCCATTTTTTTAGAGATCTCAATTTACTTGTTGCTACTCACAGAGATGGAACTGTAGCTGGAAGCTGGAATGCTTCAAACAATGCTTCCAGTACATCAAATGGTCGATGGCCAGCTGGAACATATAATTATTCATACACAGTTAATCACGCAGGTGCGGGTAGAGATAGTAGGCTCGGGGATGTTGCCAACTTTGTATTTGAAGTTCCTGGCAGAACTGGAATGGGTGTGCATTCTGGGAGAGAAAATTCTACTGATGGTGCTGGTAGAAGCGGATGGGAACATGCTACTCTAGGATGCATTAGAGTTACACATGAGACTATGGTTTTTATAAGTGAGATTCTAATTGATTTTCTGGATGATCCATTAACGAATATTACAGTTATAGATAACACACAAGAATGGCTCGACTCTAGGACGCAAAATACTTCTGATTAGGCCGATGGATACATGTTCCAGAAAAATTGTAGCGGAGATGGTAAATGAATAAGTTAAGTTTAGTGCTTTTAATACTAATAGTAAGATCTTTGCATTCACAGGATTTTTATGTGCCAAATACGCAGGAGGAAGTAATAGCCTTTTGGGATATTCAAAGAGTCTTATACTTAGATAAAACAGCGTTGGATGAAAGTAAAAAAAATTTACCTCGAGTATTTTCAAGCTATATTGATATGCTATTCGAAACTGTAGAGAATTCTACTGCTTTAATCGAAATATTAAAATTTATGAAGCTTTCAGATGCACATGGTGAGCAGTTTGTAAAAGGATTTATTAAGTTAGTGAAAACAGAAACTGTATTGTTTCAAGAAACATACGACTTACTGCCATCAGATTTAGAAGAGTATATAGTTGGAATAATAAATGATTACATGTCAGTTGAGGAACGTTATAGAATGAGAAATGAATATCCTGGGATCGATGCATTCAAATAAAAAAATGATCAATACTTCTTTTTATATAGATTATGTAGTTTTCCCTACCACCTCGGGTCGCATTTTGCCATTCTTGGCCCTCGCTTTTACATAAATTCCTTATGCGTTCGTTCCGCCGTCAATGGCCCAACAAAAACCTCTAACTCAGGAAAATGGTGCACGGTAGGTGCATAGGGTGCCAAATCCCTGCCTTCCCTATGCACCTTTTCCTCTTATGCTTAAGTTTTGATCTAATATTTACACTTCCAACCCAATCACCTTTCTTACTTTTAAAACAGTATTCAGCGAAACTTCGTGTACTTTTGCTGCTTTTCTTAATGATAGTCCGTTTTTCAGGTCTACAGAAAGGCCCTTATACTTTTTCAAAAATGCCTGATCATCCATTGCTGAATACTTAGTTCTTCCAAGCGTTTTTCCAACAGACATGGCATGGTTTAGGCCACTTTTAACTAATTTAGATCAGGAATCCCTGCGCTTGCCCGTGAGACACATGTCAGTGATCTCGCTGGTGGTGAAACATCGAGGATACAGATAAGTCTGGGTTACAGTGATGGTTTTGAGCGTGAGCTTCAGAGTAAGATTAAGGTTGAGCGTGGGCTTGCCTGGGTGCGTCAGGACAATGATGAGTATGAAGAGGAGGAGGTTGAAGACCGCTGGCTTGTATCGGGGCGTGTCGTTTACAATAATAAGCAGGAACCGGTAAAGCAGTACGAACCTTTCTACAGCGCGACGTTTGAATATGAGCCTGAGCAGTTCTTTGCTGAGTTTGGGGTTACTCCAGTAATTCATTACGACCCGCTGATGCGGGTGGTGAAAACCGAGCTGCCTGATGGTCATTTTACACGTGTTGAGTTTACTCCTTGGGAAATAGAATCATACGATCAGAACGATAACAAAGATGGACACGATCATTTTAATACTCCGCAGGTGGCAATACTCGACACACTGGGTAGAGAGTTTAGGGTAAAGCAGTATCTGGCAAATAAGGACACAGCTACAGGGGATCAGATTTATGAGACAGTAACTACCTTTGATATCACCGGAAATCCTCTCACTATAACCGATCCGCGGGGCAATGTTGCATTTACTTATACCTATGATATGGCAGGACATCCCTTGAGGACGCAGAATGTCGATGCCGGGGATGACAGGGTTTTTATTGATGTGATGGAGAATCCGGTTAAAAGTTTTGACGCTAAAGGGCATCTTGTAACTGTAACCTATGATACACTTCACCGGCCTACCGAAAAAAGAGTCGTCGGTAATGGTCTGGATAACCTTGTACAGAAAATTATCTACGGTGAATCGCAAACTGATCCGCAGGACAAAAACCTTCGTGGGCAGATGTATAAAACCTATGATGAAGCGGGCTGCACCACAGTCCCTGCCTATACC
>JARUKZ010000089.1 GCA_029688955.1 Chitinispirillales bacterium ANBcel5
CCTTTTTCCCACAAATCTCGATAACATCAACAAATATCCCGCGCTTTCAGCGCTTGGGATCTTTTTTCGCGCCTGCACCCGGGGCTGCGCCAGAAGACTGGCTTACCCCGGGCTCTTAAATTGCGCGCTTTCAGCGCTTAAGAGGGAGATCAAGGCCAAAGAAAGTATCATCTACAATAGAAGCCGCCCTGTTGAGCAGGAAGGAGAAAGGAACAATCCTTCTACAAAAACCATAGATCATGCAAATACGTCTGTTAGCCTGATTAAACCGATGGGAATTAATATATAATACCCCAAAGGGGTTTTCTATATTAGCCCCAGGTTTCCTACCTGGGGAAATGTGGGACGGCATGACCGCAAGACAAGAATTCCAATTTCCCCCTTCCTTCCCGAGATCATAGCCCAAGGGTCCCCCCAAACGGGTCCCTTCACGCTTTCACCATTGACGCCCGGGGGTGACCCAGTCTATCGCCTTTAGCCCCATAAAATCCTTTTTCCCACAAATCCCGATAACATCAACGATTATATAGCGCTTTCAGCGCTTGGGATCTTTTTTCGCGCCTGCACCCGGGGCTGCGCCAGAAGACTGGCTTACCCCGGGCTCTTAAATTGCGCGCTTTTAGCGCTTATGAGAAAGATCAAGACCAAATTCCGTTCTCCTTAGCTAAAAAAAACGTAGGAGGCCCATATAAATCCTGCTATAAATAATGCACCGTTAGAAAGTCGTCCTTTCAGGACGAGGATCAATCCCCTTGATTTCCCACCAGGGGTTAAAACGCCTGGCTGTGCTGAGTGCAGCCGAAGCATGGATTGTCCTTACAGGACATGTTCCTCCGTGAAGATCGAATAAGAGCCCTATCAGCCAAGGTAAGAAAATTTTGCAGGTTATTATAGTGCCAGTGTATCTTCTAAGGCAGGAAACGTCTCAGGAATCCTGCCAACACCAAGGCCCGGTACGTTGATATAATACCCCAAAGGGGATTTCTATATCAGCCACAGGTTTCCTACCCGGGGCGATCTTTGATCATTGAGCAGGAAAAGGAAAAACAAAGATGGATAGTTACTATTTGCTTAATAGTGAAAAAATATTATAACAGTTACGCCTCTCGACTACGCTCGAGGAACTGCTCAGGCAAACGGCCGGGATGAGCCTCTCCCCCCTGTAGAACCAACTGCAAGAGATTACCACAATGCCTAAAATAATGACACTGCTCTGGAGTCCCTGCCCTGTAAGGGCAGTCCATTTATAGCCAGGTCTTTTAAGGCCTGGTCTCTATAAAATCCCATTCCCCTTCCTCCCCGCGATCATAGCCCAAGGGTCCCCCCAAACGGATCTTTTCACGCTTTTACCATTGACGCCCGGGGGTGACCCAGTCTATCGCCTTTAGCCCCATAAAACCCATCCTGTTATCTTCAGTTAGTAATTATGTTATCGCCTTTAGACCTACAATTGGGAAACAGCTCTATCACCAAACCTATACAAGCTGCTCCTCTTTGTTTTTAGAGTTAACCTTGTGTATATGCAAATCGCGCTGCGGGAACGGGATAGATATACCTTCAGCGTCAAAGCGCTTTTTAATAGTTTCCTGCAGTGAAAAGAATACGTTCCAGTAATCAGTTGTTTTTGTCCAGGGACGTACAACAAAATTTACGCTGCTATCTCCTAATTCAAGAACTCCAATTACAGGAGCAGGTTCTTCAAGGACGCGCTCATCACTGTCAAGAATCTCTTTAAGTACTCTCTTAACCTTATCAAGGTCATCACTGTAACTGACCCCTGCAATAATATCCACCCGTCGTATTTCTCTTGCGGTATAGTTAATGATATTATCGTTGGTTATTTTCCCGTTGGGCACAATGATTCTTTTGTTGTCAGGAGATTTCAATTCGGTGGTGAAAATCCCTATCTGTTCAACGGAACCTGCTACCCCTGCGCCTTCAATATAATCACCAACCTTAAATGGTTTAAACATGATAAGAAGGAATCCGGAAGCAAAGTTGCTCAGTGATCCCTGAAGAGCCAACCCCACAGCGAGTCCCGCGGCACCCAATATCGCCACAAATGATGCAGTCTGCACGCCCAGTTGGCTAAGCGCGGCAATGATCACGAAAATGATCATAAATACATAGCTTAAACTGGCAATAAAAGAGACAAGCGTGTCTTCAATGTGCCCTTTTTTAAGTACCCGTTTTAAAAATCCCCGAACAAGCTTTGCCGAAAGCAAACCAAAGATTAGTATCGCCACAGCAGCAAGAACTCTAAGTCCGTAAATCACTAATAATCCCTGAAATCTTAAAACCAACTGATCCATCAAACTACTCCTTTTACCTGCCCCGAAAAAATGTGATAATTAGCTAATTTAAAAATAC
>JARUKZ010000090.1 GCA_029688955.1 Chitinispirillales bacterium ANBcel5
TCTATTGCAAAAAACAGCTCACCTCTTAATTCGTACTTTGGTGTATTGAACGCAATCTCACCATTCCAATGTTCTATGGAGTATTCGATTTTTGCACATGTAAAACCCAAATGCTCTTCGATTGCCGAAATTTTCTGAATCAATACGACATCAATTTCTGCCGGACCTGTGAAATTCATATCTTCATCGTAATCATACCTTACCGGTATACTCATTGGTATTTCTATCGTTTCACCAATTGTATATGTGGTCCTATCTTCAGGCAAAACGGGAAAATCCAAGATTGCATCAGTGACAAGCTGCCCGTTTTCAATCTTGAATACACCATCCGGTGGTTGTGCAAAATTTTTTCTTCCCTTTGGTGTAAAAACGATTTCGGGCACAAGAGTGATTAGATCATCTGGTGGGGGCAGATCACTGTCAACCGTTTCCCAGGAAAAAGACATCTCTTGGGAGCTTTTCTCAATTTCTTGCAATTTTGAAATCACAACCCACTCTCTGCGGTGCCTTTGCCCTAACCAGATAAAATAAACGGCTTCATTGTAAGGTTTAAATTGTAAGGTGATTTCCTGTGCCTGTGTGGATATTACCCAAAAGAACACCACTATAACATAACGGCTCATCTTTTTATGACTATTGTTCACTTGCCGGTTCTCCTTTGTATGGCTCGTAGCCTAATACTCTCAGTTTCTTCCAGTAATGGTGTCTGTGAATTTCTCCAGATTGTCTTAAAAAGTCCTGATAACCTTTACTGATATCAGAAACAACAAAACCTTCTTCTATAGCAAAATGTAATGTACCTTCAATATTTAGGAAAAAATTTCTTCCCTCATGATCTGTGTACTTACTATCAATGCTATATTCGATTCGTGCACAATGATATCCTAAGAAGTCCTCTGTACTGATAATTCGCTGTGTAAAATTACCTGGGCTAACATACCAGTTATCATCAACATTTACCGATTTAGCATATTTTGACTCTCTCCCTGACATGTCAAATAAGAAAGGTGTTTTTATGGTTAAACTTATCTCTTCACCTATTTTGAATTCATTCCTTTCATTAAAAAATGGGAATAACAACATAGTTTCACGGTACAAAATTTCAATACCTATACCGGGTACTTGTTCTCGAAAATCATAATCCCAAAAACCTATTATTCCGTAAGCAGAATGGGGATACATCGATCCACCAGTTTTATATCTGGAAGGTCCTGCAGCCCTTCTATTAACATTTGATACTTCCATTTCAAAATGAACATTATTCTTATCATAATCCACCATTTCTAAAATTTTGGCTCTTCCCATGCTTTTCATTTTATCAGGAAAAGATGGGCTCTCATAGTCATAATAAGAATAGTATATGATCCTATTAAACGGTTTAAAAACAAGGTTAATTTGATTTTCAGCTATTGATTTACACTGCGTAATTAGAATGATTATTAGTAGTAATACTTTCATGGTCGCTCCCAATTCTCTTTATTGATACGTAACCTGTTCTGCACATCACTTGGAGCATTATTCCAGATAGCAATGTTATGAAGATAAACAGGTGTAGTCAAAAATCGCGATACACCATCACCTCCACTTTTTCGTTTCCCACCCCGATTAGGAGGACCAAATGGTCCATCTTCCATACTACTTCCGTTTGGTGCAGATACTTTATGCCCCCAACGCCCTAACCAAGATGTGAAGAAATCATCATTGTAATCCAAAGATAGCCAATTAATGCCCATTATACCTGTTTCAAATGTACCGGTTTCTTCTTTTAATGCAGGTATTCTAGCATACTGTGGAAAATCACCCAACTTGCCTCTAACAATGCCGACACCAAATTCACCATCCGAAAAAAACATTGCATGAGTACCTCTCGCGATGTAAACGCTTGGTCTATGATCTTTGTGTATTACAAATAATTGTTTGCGCCTCGGATTTGGATCATGTTCTTCATCAAAACGATTCCATTCAACAGTTTGTCCGTAATAATGCTGTGAAGCAAACATTCCTAACGGGGCAACCCAATTCTTCTTGAACCCGATATCACCATGTCGATCATCCCTTTTAACTATAGCTAATTGACAGAATTCTATATCTCCTTCGTGATAAGATTCATCAATTGAAAAACCCGGAGCAACTGTAGCACTCCAACTTTGAAAAAACCAGTACTGTATAAAAATATGATTCTCAGAATCGGTAGTATTCACTGAAAACAGCACTGTGGGTACGTCATCTAAAAGTTTTCTATCCAATAAAACATCTTCTGGTTCATAGTTCGGATCATATGGGTTACGTCCCTCAGGCTGCATGCTCAAATAGTGGTTTATTGTTGAATGATTAAGAAGCATCTCTTTAGTAGGAAATGCAGCAAT
>JARUKZ010000091.1 GCA_029688955.1 Chitinispirillales bacterium ANBcel5
TAAATTAATATCCGCCAGATGCTGGTTGAACCACTCATCTCCGTGTTGTGGAGTGTTTTGGTTTAAGCCGGTGTGCTCGCGACCGGTGGCACGGGTTAGGCGGTACAGTGCATCGTATTCATAAGTGCATTTAGGCTCTACTACCTGATTATTGGTGAATACCGAATCAAAGGAATTATCCTCAATCTCTGTAACGTTTCCGACGGGATCGTAGGTATAGGCGATATCCTGAAGCAGCTTATTATTACTGGCCCTTGTTGTTTTTAACGAGGTTAAGCGAAAGGTTTTATCATCATATTCATATTCTGTGAAGGTCCCGTTTCCGTAATCGATTCTTTGGCGCTGGCCCTTGGCGTTGTAACAGATACCGGTGACAAATTCGGTGAAATCAGTTTCGCTTTTGAGCTGAACTTTAACTTTATTTAAGGCTCCAGACTGGTGAAACTCTGCAACAGTGACACTTTCATCAGGCTTTGTCTGCTCGATTATACGACCAAGCGCATCATATTTGTTATTTGTGGTAAACGTCTCAGATTCCAGAAGTGAGTCAGGATCTGCAACATCCCAGTTTGCCTCTGTATCTAATGCTCCGGTTGTAAGCGCACGAAGACGGTAAACGCTTTGCGGCACTTCACCTTTAAAGGTATAGGCAGGGAGGAGGTCAGTATCAGATTCAGCAGAGCATTGAAGAGCTGTCGGCAAAACACTTTGAAGACCTAAGAATTCAGCAATGGATGATTAGGCATTACTCAAATAGTATAACCGCCTTTCTTTAGACATTGAAAACGGTCTGCCTGTAAGAAAAGCATACACGATGTGTCACTGAATACTGTTTTTAAAGTAAAAAAGGTGATGGGATTGGGAGCGTAAGTACCATACACTAACTTAAGCAGAAGAGGAAAAAGGGCACATTTCTTTTCAAATATCTCATTTTCAGGCAAAAGGGCTAATCTTTTCTGGGGTGATTCCGGTTTTTTTCTGGGTTGGTTTTTTAACAATCACCCCGTCCCTCCAATTGTGAAAGTATATGAGCAAGAAACCTTCAAGCATAATGAAAACTTCTTAGAGGAGTATGTTTCATAGTTAGCGTAATTCGAAAAAACACTACGGTGAAGGATTTTTATTTCTACTGTTTGCTACAAGGGCCCGTGATTTTTCAAGTGGAAAAACGCGCGCAAGCTCATCTTCAATATCAGGTAACTTAATTCTTCTTTTATCAGATATTATTCTATCTAATGTAAGTATTTGTCGTCTATCTTTGTTCATAGAAAGAGATCTATATTGTAAAAGTCCGATTCCAAACCCCCACACTTTTGAGCTAATGTAGTTCTCCAAATTTCGATATTGTTTAATAATTTCAACAGCTACAATTGAATCCAGGATTGTAGATTTATTCATTATTACAATTACAGGTGCATCTGCGATACCATGTAATCTATGTGGTTTCTCCAATATAACAGCTTCTCTAAACGAAACGAAATATAAACTATCCATCTTTCCGGTAAATTTTAATTCATAACTACCACTTTCATGAAGCTTAGCATTAAAATTGGATCTACCTTTTTTAAGAAATAAATTTAATGTATCCATAACACGTTTTAAATGGATACGAGAAAACTCTGGTTGTGGTTTCTCAACCATGTTTGCATATGTTATCATATAATTTACATCGTGCTTATAGATACATACCAATGTACTATCAAATTTATAAAATAAAGAACTATTATCAACTGTGAAATCATAATATTTACATTGTAACAATAGTAATAGTAGGCTAATTACTGGTATTTTTACTGTCTTATTCATCATATCGACTTCTCAGAAAATTGACCATTCCATCCCAAAAACCTCTATTAAGACCATCTTTAATCTCATCTACACTTTTTACTGCATCCTCACCAAACTTTTCTTTATTTTCACTCACCCATTCCCTTAATTCCGATTCCCTCATTGTAATTATAGATTTTTTACGATCTTCTTCGCTAAATAGAGCTTTGTTAATTTCCAATTCTCTCTCGTCACTAACATTCAAACCATGAACTGTCGGTTGCATTAATCCTATAAATTCAAGTGGCACTTTAATTCCGTAATAGAATAACGGACTAATAAAATTCTTCACTACTTTATCTAAAATTTTACCTCTCCCTCCTTCATTAAAATGTTTTATTTCATCGGCAATATGAATTACAAAAACATTACGTTCTCCTGGTAAATCTCCATAACTAATACGATACATACCATTAGGGTCAACCCAACTAATTGGATTTCCACCATTGTAATTATACAGATCCCAAAATTCCCTCGCCGGATCGGTACTCACCCACCTCCCCACATCCGCACAATAA
>JARUKZ010000092.1 GCA_029688955.1 Chitinispirillales bacterium ANBcel5
TAAAAGTCTTCATAAAATTAGAAGCATTGAGAAAAAAGAGGAAACATAAAACGCAATGTAGTCCCCGCCGCCCAGGGCCGCTTCGTGCCATCCCTGGCCCTTGCTTTTACATAAAATTCCTTATGCGTCCGCTTCGGCATCCTGCCTTCACACATGCTTTAAATATGGTGTTGATTTATTATAACGCATCTCTCATAAGGCATTTTATGTAAATTCCGTGGCGGCAGGCAGTGTTGTAGCTTCCCCGCCCACCGCCCTTTCAGGAAAACCCCCTAACTTAGGAAAAAGGTGCACGGTAGGAAAAAGTAGGATGCCCGTTCCTTTTCCTGTCTTCCCCGTGCACCTTTTCCCCTTATGCTTGGGGGTTTCTTACTCTTGTACCCTTGAGGGTCGGGGTGGTACGAACAGTTCCGGCGCCGGGGTTTGCATAATGTTAATTATACGATGCCGCTAATCTTTTAGGCCCACCTGCCCGGCGTACCGGAGCTCATGGATGGCGGAGGTGAACGTATAATTTCACATTATGTAAAAGTGAGGGTTCCGGATGATTTACCCGAACATCCCAGGGCGTCCGGCTACCACCAGTTTCATTGCAGTATTTTCTTGGAGTTTTTAAAGCAGTTTGTGCTTTTTACCTTCAATCAGTGCTTTCATCTGTCGAAGTATTATTCTCTGCTCAATAGGGTCAAGCTGATCAAACAGTTCCATTGCTTTCAGTGTACGCTTGTTTCCGTGAAGGGTCTTTCCATTTTTCCCGTTCGCCGGTTCATCTTCGATATCCAGCAGGGTATCTATACTCAAACCGAAAAAACGGGCAATGTTTGGTAGCTTATCCTTTGGTGGACTTGTACGCTCCCGCTCATAATCGCTAATAACTTTCTGCGAAGTACCGAGCTTCCGGGCAAGTTCACCCTGTGATAAACCCCGCTCTTTTCGCAGTTCTCTTATTCTGGTTCCAAAGCTCATATCATAAAAATACATACCCATTTTTTTAAACCCTTGCACATTAGAACAAACAAGTATATTTTAAGATAAATAAAAAAGTATAAAATAGCTATTGACAGCTTTTTTAAAACCAGCAAAAAAGGCCTCCCGGTGTCCTCTACCAAAGTTTACCCGGTCGGCCCTGAAGATAAACGCCTGAAAGGAGGCGCATCCATGTATGAAAAATACCTTACTGCAGCTTCCCAATCCATACTTCGACGCCGCTCAGCATCAATAATCACCAATGATTTGTACCTTGCAGCCTTTCTTCACAGTGTCGGGTGCTCACTCGATCACCTGGAGCATAATGGCCGCCGCAGGGTATCGTTTGTGTTTATCGGTGACCGCTGCCGTGAACTTCGCCAGGCTTACCTTACCGGTCCGGTGAAACTTGATATGCGCTCCTTTCGGGAAAGCCTCTCACTTATACGCCACATGATGGATGGCGAAAATGAACAAAGGAGCGCAGCCCGTGCCAGAATCCAAAACAGAAAAGCCCTGCAGACTTGCTCAGGGTAACGATGGTCACTACTTCCGTGGTGATATCCTGACTTACCGCGTAACCGGCCTCAACCCCTATAACCTGGACCGCCTTCGTGTTAATCTCAAGGCATACAGGGAGGATGAGCCCTCAAACTTCCAGATCGATACACTTGACCTCTACTATAGCAGATCCCGCGAGGGCTTTGCTGAGAACTGCACTAAATATCTCAAGGTTCAGCAGAGTGCAGTGATGGCAGAGCTGAGCAGTCTTATATCTGCACTCGAAGCGGAGCGTGTCTCCATGAAAGAACGTGGCAATGGTAGCGCTCTAGTCCAGATGAGTGAAGAGGATAAAAAGGAAGCACTCGAAACGCTTAAAAGTAAAGACCTGCTTAAAAGAATCGTTGAGGACTTCGATGCAGTGGGCTATATCGGAGAAAAGACAAACAAGCTTCTGTGCTACATCGCAGCAGTATCACGCCTTCAGTCCGATCCGCTTGCAGTTCTTGTTTTAAGCCGCAGCGGTGCAGGTAAAACAGGTTTACAGGAAGCGGTGTGCAGATTTATACCCCCTGAATCGGTAATCCAGTATACACGCATTACAGGTCAATCTCTTTTCTACCGTGATGAAAACGCTCTTAAACACAAGGTGCTTGCCGTAGAAGAAGACGAAGGGATGCAGCCCGCAATGTACTCGGTAAAGACACTCATATCATCCCAGAAGCTAAGCGTATCTGCAACCCGCACCGATGCCAAGACCGGAAAGTTCTCCGTAGAGGAATACACCGTTTACGGGCCTGTGGTGGTGATGGTCTCAACCACCAACCCCAACGGC
>JARUKZ010000093.1 GCA_029688955.1 Chitinispirillales bacterium ANBcel5
ATTACGTTATCCAATCGCAGCTGCTGCTCATCGATGATTTCCAGGGTAAAAGATTCTCTGGAAATATTTCCCAACAGATCTCTGGCGGTTATAACCAGTTCATGCGTTCCGGTTCTGAGCATTCCCTGCTCAAAGTTAATCGCAGCGACTCCTCTGCGAAAATCTCCGTCATCGAACTGAAACTGATGGTTAATGTTTCTGCGGCTCAAAGACTCCTTTACTTCCATTGTTAAACCCTCATCAGGGCCAATGCCTGCTACATCGATCCCGCTTTCATCCCTAACAAGCACCTCACAGCGAAGGGGCAGTGTTGATGTGATGCGGTTAGCGACAAACATCCCTGCCCGATCCATAGAGCCACTCTCATAAACTGGTCTGATACTGATTTGGGGACCTGTGGTATCGGTGATTTCTCTTTGATCAGTGCCACTAAAAATCAGATGATTCATTGAACCGGCACCAATTAAGGAATCCTGCCAGGCATAAGCACTGAGCATCACACCATCTGTATCAAAGGTTAAATTTTGGGGTAAGAGTATTGTTTGTTCAAAAGTACCTGAGTTTACGTTTGTTTGTCCCAAAAACACCGGTGCCCCCGGAAGTAGATATTCCGGATCAGAAAAAGTATACCCATCTTTCCTTCTTGATTTTTCATGTGGGTTAAAAATGCCAATCTGAACAAGACCATTATCATCACCAAATGATTCATCCACTGTACCGTTAGGAAAAGTAACCGTTCCTTTTACAGTAACCTGCTGAAGAGCTTTTAAACTATCTACGTTTTCTCCACTGTTATTTTGGACCTCAAGCTGGATTTCTCTTTGTACCGGATTGAGTCTGATAGAAGGATCGCCAAGCACCCCGTAAGCGAAGTTGTCTCTTTGTTGGGAACGGGCTATACTATTTACAAAAGATGCACCGATGGAATTATTGTAGTCTGTATCAAAGAGATATGAATAAAAGCTCAGGGCCAGAGCTTCATTTTGAGAGGCAAAAACTTCCCTTGTAGCAGAGACTGTAGCAATTGCACCAGCTCCCGGAAGCTTAACGAGTAAGGATGATAATCCATCGCTATCAGGTTTATCAAACTTACCGACAGTGCAGGAAAAGGAGTTAATAAGAGCATAGCGTCCCTGATTATAAAAGGACAGAAGATTGTCTCTGGTAAAGATATGTTCATCAGTCCAAACATCTGCAGAACCGTGCCCAAAAAAGTTAACCACAGCAACGCCACTGTTAACCTCATTGATCAGCGCACGGGTAGCACCAGGTTTCTCAAATCGTGCATTAGTTTCATATTCAAACAGATTTACCGTTCTTTCATCGGTATAGGGTCTTAAGCTATACATTGTTTCCATAACTTTTTCTGTAGACCTAAGGTGGTTTATGGATTCTCCTACCGGCTGACCTTCTCTATATACCACATCATCATCGGTGACCATAAGTACTCTGTTTCTCCAGGGGCCAAAATCAGCCACTCCAGGCTTCTCGGTCTCAATAATCTTATCAACCATGGTCTGAGCCTCAAAAGCATTTTTTACAGGTAAACGACCGAGAAAAAAACTTGAAACAAACTGATTATTAATACTCCTGCCCGGATCATGCAGCACGAAAAACAAATCCTTACAAACACCGTTTATTTGAGCCGTAGGAAGAAAATTTGTTTCTCCGGTTCTGATTTTTTTGTAATCATAATGCCCTGAACCAAATAAAACCACATAGTCCAGTTTATCACTATCGCTCCAGTATCGGTTCACATAAAGCAGAAAATTGCGCAGTGCAACAGGATCAGTATTGCCTCCGGAAAAATGCCGGTACACATCCTCGATGAAAACTATTCGAGGGCTGAAAAAGCCCATCGATTCCTTGTGAGATGCCAGATCCACTGCAGCATCGTTAAATAGTGGATGGGTTATAATCAAATAGTCACTATGATTGGTACCGTTTCTCAAATCTTCAATATGATAGGATGATTGCGATTCGATTCTAAGTTCCTGTAAATCCATATCAGCGATACTTATAAAGCTCTCCTCAGAAGCAATAAAATACCTGACACCAAGACCACCGGTATCATTCCAAAC
>JARUKZ010000094.1 GCA_029688955.1 Chitinispirillales bacterium ANBcel5
TTCATTATAACAGTTAGAAAACACGGCATAAAATTAACAGGGTAAGCTTAAAAAAACTATAGAAAGCGGAGGTATGGTTATGCCAACGATAGCTGAGAAGCTTCTTCAGGAGGGGATGGAGAAGGGAATTGAAAAGGGTATCGAGAAAGGCATCGAAAAAGGAATGGAGAAGGGGAGAATGGAAGGTATTGAAAAGGGTATCGAGCAGGCAAAAATTGAGATTGCAGAAAAAATGATCAGCAAGGGATTGGAAAACGAAACGATCATTGAGTTTACCGGACTTGAGCTGAAGAAACTTGAGG
The DNA here is from genome assembly GCA_029688955.1 of Chitinispirillales bacterium ANBcel5. Taxonomy (NCBI): domain Bacteria; kingdom Pseudomonadati; phylum Fibrobacterota; class Chitinispirillia; order Chitinispirillales; family Chitinispirillaceae; genus Cellulosispirillum; species Cellulosispirillum alkaliphilum. The sequence goes on from JARUKZ010000094.1 coordinate 303, forward strand.
AGGTACGACAAAAGCTTGAGAGCAGGGGACAGGGTTAGAAGTGCAGAGTCTGTTATACCTTTCTTTCCCACCCTTTATCACCAATTAATTTTCCTTTCATGGAAGAGAACTATGCTGAACTTCCTTTATCCGCGACTATCTTCCCGCCCGCCTATGGTTTAAAGTGATGGGTATGAACAGCCTGAATCTATTTACACAAAATTCTCGACACTCCCAAAACAGTTGTGATATTCATTTCCAAGTGACTTGGGAGTGAAAAAACGAGTTGAGATATTTATTTCCAAGTGACTTATGAGCGAAAAAACGCGTTGTGAGATTCATTTCCAAGTGACTTATGAGCGAAAAAACGAATTGTGATATTCATTTCCAAGTGACTTATGAGCGAAAAAACGAATTGTGATATTCATTTCCAAGTGACTTAGGAGCGAAAAAAAGGGTTCTGATTTTGGCTCCTAAGCGACTTAGAAATGAAAAAAAGGGTTCTGATTTTGGCTCCTAAGCGACTTAGAAATGAAAAAAAGGGTTCTAATGAGGCTTCTAAGTCGCTTAGAAACGAAAAAAAGGGTTCTAATGAGGCTCCTAAGTGACTTAGCAATAAAAAAAAGGGTTCTAATTTTGACTTCTAAGCGACTTAGGAATGAAAAAAAGGGTTCTAATGAGGCTCCTAAGTGACTTAGGAATGAAAAAAATGGTTCTAATGAGGCTTCTAAGTGACTTAGGAATGAAAAAAAGGGTTCTAATTTTGACTCCTAAGTGACTTAGGAATGAAAAAAAGGGTTCTAATTTTGACTCCTAAGTGACTTAGCAATCAAAAACAGAGTCCAATTTACTTAACATTATGAAGTAGAAATAAAAAAACGTGTTGTGAGTTTCATTTCTAAGCGACTTATGAGCGAAAAAACGCGTTGTGATGTTCATTTCTAAGCGACTTATGAGCGAAAAAACGAGTTGTGATATTCATTTCTAAGTGACTTATGAGCTAAAAAACGAGTTGTGAGTTTCATTATTCCTGCATATCCAAATACCACCAGAATATCCCGCACTTTCAGCGCTTGGGATCTTTTTTGCGCCCAGGACCCGGGGTTGCGCCAGAAGACTGGCTTACCCCGGGCTATAGAATAACGCGCTTTCAGCGCTTATGAGAAAAGATCAAGACCAAACGATCGGTATTTACTCGTGTAGTATTATGGAAGAACGAAAAAGAATATGGATATATAACAGGAATGGTATTCCCATTCCCCCCTTCCTCCCGCGATCATAGCCCAAGGGGCCCCCCAAACGGGTCCTTTCACGCTTTAAATAGCTATGAGCTATGAGCTGTGAGCGTTGAGCAGGAAAATGGGAAAATTGTTATTTCCTAATCTTTAATTAATACTTGGTCATTAGTCATTATATTGTCGCCCTGGCCTCCGTAGCTTCAGCGTAGGACGCCCATATAAATCCTTTTTCCCACAAATCTCGATGGCATCAACGAATATCCCGCGCTTTCAGCGCTTGGGATCTTTTTTC
>JARUKZ010000095.1 GCA_029688955.1 Chitinispirillales bacterium ANBcel5
AGTGTCTGAACCCGATAGCCTTCCTGTGAAAGACGGGTACCGATTTGTCGGGTGGTATACTACAGAATCAGATGAGCCATATAATTTTTCAACTCCTGTTACCGATGACTTCTCATTGTATGCGCAGTGGAATGAGTTGTTTAGTGTAACATACGATGAAAATGGCGGTGCCGGAACAGTACCTGTTGATACTCAGAAGTATATCACAGGTGAAACGGTAACAGTTCTTGGAGATACACTAAACAAAGGTGGGCACATATTCAGAGGCTGGAAACATGATGGTACCACTTACAACGAAGGTGATACGTTCTCCATGGGATCAGAGGATGTTACCTTAAGTGCTGTGTGGGAAAAAGAGATGTTTACAGTGACATTTAGAGATGAGGATGGAGATAGGCTCAGCACAGAAAACGTGGTGTTTCAAGATACCGTTCCACGACCCGTAGACCCGGAAAAGGAAGGGTTTGTGTTTGATGAATGGTTGCATGAAGGATTACCTTTTGTTTTTGATACTCCTATAGTAGATGATATCACACTAACTGCAAGTTGGAATATTGCGCCACCGCAGATAACCCTTCAACCTAGAAACCAAACCGTGTTTGCAGGAAGAAGAGATGTTGAATTTAGCATTGAGGCTTCTGGAGTCGGTATACTCAATTATCAATGGTCGGTTAATGGCGAGGAAATACCCGGAGAAACCAGCAGCTTACTTAGTATACCTCAGGTGAATCGCAATAATAATGGTGATTCATTTAAGTGCATAGTAAGTAATGAGGGTGGAGCAGTTACGAGTAATGAAGTTACCCTGACAGTAAACCGTGGTCCCTGGGTACCGCAGCCCGAAGAGCTTGAACATGATAATGGTATGGTACTGATTAGAGCAGATGGGTACAGCTTCCGAATGGGTAACCCGACCACAGATCCATGGGTGGATTTCTCCTATGATTTCTGGATGAGTGAGGCGGAAATAACGCAAGGTGAGTATGCTGAAATTATGAGCAATCATATTCCAAACTTTATCCCACCAAGGTGGGCTTTTTACCGTGATGATAATAAGCCGGCTTATACATTAACATGGTATGATGCTGTCCTGTATTGTTGGGCGCGAAATGTTGAAGAAGGTCTCGAACAAGTTTACAGTTTCGATGGGATAATTTGGGATGAAGTTAGCTGGTCATCAAGCATAGGTTTTGAGAATTTGGAGATAGATACCTCTAAAAACGGTTACAGGTTACCGGTAGGTGCTGAATGGGAATATGCTGCCCGAGGAGGAACAAATACACGTTTTTCCTGGGGCGGAAATCATCAGTATTACCCGCTAACTTCTGCTGATACTGCAGAAATTAATGAACATGCTGCATGGGAAGCTAATTCGGGAAGAAATCATGGACCTCATATAGTAAAAGGTAGAGAACCAAACAGGTATGGTGTATATGACATGGGTGGGAATGTTTGGGAATGGTACAAAACTGATGATTTTGACGGATACAATGCTCGTGGGGGGAGCTGGAATAGCAGAGAAGCTACCCTTTTAATGCCTAATTCAACAATAGGATTTACCAGTGGTTATAGGAATGATCATTTAGGTTTCAGGGTTATGCGGAAGGCTCCTGATTAATTATCTGAATTAGTTAAATACTGCAGGTGTAATGGGATAAACAGCAATTTTTTACTGTGTTAATAAACTTATGGGCTTTATCATCAATTACACAGGTGTTTTTTGCAAAGCCAAACCCTGCAACTAAATCACAGAAATATTGATCTTTTCCTATTCACATCGCAAATTGGTTTTTAAAAAAAATAT
>JARUKZ010000096.1 GCA_029688955.1 Chitinispirillales bacterium ANBcel5
AAAAGCGCCTTTACAGCTCTAAAAAAAACTTTGATGTGTGATAACGAGTAACTCCGGTCAATCAACTGATACGCACACTTTCGTGCACGAATCTCCATAGAAAGGAGGTGATCCAGCCGCACCTTCCGATACAGCTACCTTGTTACGACTTAGCCCCAATTAACGGCCTTACCTTCGGCGCACTCTTCCCTTGCGGGTTAGAGAAGCGACTTCGGGTACTGCCATCTTTCATGGCTTGACGGGCGGTGTGTACAAGGCCCGGGAACGTATTCACCGCGGCATGCTGATCCGCGATTACTAGCGATTCCAGCTTCATGAAGTCGAATTGCAGACTTCAATCCGAACTGAGACCGGTTTTAAGGGATTGGCTCAACGTCGCCGTCTGGCATCCCGTTGTACCGGCCATTGTAGCACGTGTCTAGCCCTGGACGTAAGGGCCATGAGGATTTGACGTCATCCCCACCTTCCTCCCAGTTAAACTGGGCAGTCCCCCTAGAGTTCCCAGCATTACCTGATGGCAACTAAGGGCGAGGGTTGCGCTCGTTGCGGGACTTAACCCAACATCTCACGACACGAGCTGACGACAACCATGCAGCACCTGTGCAGAGTGTTCCTTGCGGAAAGGCTTCTATCTCTAAAAACTTTCACTCCCATGTCAAGTCCAGGTAAGGTTCTTCGCGTTGCATCGAATTAAAGCACATGCTCCACCGCTTGTGCGGGCCCCCGTCAATTCCTTTGAGTTTCACCCTTGCGGGCGTACTCCCCAGGCGGGACACTTAATGCGTTAGCTTCGTCACCGAAAAGATTGACTCCTCCGGCAACTAGTGTCCATCGTTTACAGCTAGGACTACCAGGGTATCTAATCCTGTTTGCTCCCCTAGCTTTCGAGCATCAGCGTCAGTATTGGGCCAGATGACCGCCTTCGCTACTGGTGTTCTTCCAGATATCTACGCATTCCACCGCTACACCTGGAATTCCATCATCCTCTCCCATACTCAAGACCTGCAGTATTAAAAGCAAGCCACAGGTTGAGCCTATGGTTTAAACTTCTAACTTACAGATCCGCCTACGCTCTCTTTACGCCCAGTAATTCCGAACAACGCTCGCTCCCTACGTATTACCGCGGCTGCTGGCACGTAGTTAGCCGGAGCTTCCTCGAATGGTACCGTCAGACCTAAAGGGTATTATCCTTTAGGATTTTCTTCCCATTCAACAGAGCTTTACAACCCGAAGGCATTCATCACTCACGCGGCGTTGCTGCGTCAGACTTTCGTCCATTGCGCAAAATTCCCTACTGCTGCCTCCCGTAGGAGTCTGGGCCGTATCTCAGTCCCAATGTGGCCGTTCACCCTCTCAGGCCGGCTACCCATCGCAGCCTTGGTAGGCCATTACCCCACCAACAAGCTAATGGGACGCAAGCTCATCCTTAATCGGTAACTTATAAATAGAGGTCACCTTTAATCACAAACCCATGCAGATTCGTGACCACATCCGGTATTAGCCCCGCGTTGGCAAGGTTATCCCGGTTTTAAGGGCAGATTACTTACGTGTTACTCACCCGTTCGCCGCTTTCACCACAGACGAATCCGTGGATCACGCACGACTTGCATGTATTAAGCACGCCGCCAGCGTTCGTTCTGAGCCAGGATCAAACTCTCCGTAAAGAGTTTATTCTTAGCTTTTATTTTCGCTTAGCATAAATCAAAAAAAGTACTCAAAGTACTAAAATGTTCAGAGAACCCGTTATCACACATCGAAGTTTTCAAAGAGC
>JARUKZ010000097.1 GCA_029688955.1 Chitinispirillales bacterium ANBcel5
CCTAAATCGTACGATTTATATACAAAAAAAGATATTTTTCGATCGAGATGATCCTTGTGACCGAAAACAGAGGACAGAATGGTTCGTTGGTAATTAGTTTTGAGCAAGAAAGATTGAAAATTAAGCCCTCACCTTATGAAAACCTTCCTGCTCAACGCCAAAAGTTTACATTAGGGACTTACCGAACACACTTCACCCCATATTTCAAATTGCCAATCACTATTATTCAGGTAATTGCAACCCGAGAGTTGCATTTTATCCATAAATTGCCAATATCCAGTAACTCCCAAACGGAGCGCGTCGTCTTTAAAATGATTCGATGCCCCGTGTGAACTACTTTTACCGCGATATCGATTATCTCACGTCGAATGCGTGTAGCATAGCAACGCTGTGGGATAATATCGCCAGCAATGTCTTTACGAAATGATTCCATGAGGAAATGACTGATCACCATAAGCGAATAATATGCGCCATTCATGCCAAAATGGGTAAAAGGAAGGTGCTCACTCCCCATGAACTCTTTAATCGACCGGTGGTTGAGTTCCTCTTCTCCATTATGATGAGCGAGTTTAACGATCGCTTCCGTTTGTAACAGGTCGTACCGGTTACGATTTTTCAGTTCACCATCGGCATCGTCATTGTTTCCAAGATTGGTGTACATAACCGTGTCGCGTATCCCCTCAAGAACATACTGATCTTCATCGGCTACAAGTGTCGTCAATATTGTACGACGGCTTGTTTCCCAGCGATCGAGTTTGCTCATAAAATCATAACATACCCATGATGCACGTTTGGCCTTCACCCGTGCGCTCACAGGGGTAGTAATGCTTTGCAGCGTTTTATATACTGATGAATAGAGCTTTCCAATAACAACATACTTAATCTTCAACTCATTCTCAAAATATTGCAGGTTCTCATCGGATAAAAATCCGCTATCCGCATTCAGAATTATCGGTACTTGTTCATCATAGCGTCCCCTGATAAACCGGACCAAACGGGCAACAGCCTCTTTTGCATCGTTACCGTGATTGGAATGCTTTTCGCCGCTACGAAACTGCATGTCGACAATGTATGGCCCCCAGTTGATCTGAAGAGGCTGAAAGCCAAGCACCTTTTTATATGTTACGTTACAACCTTCTCGTACCTTGGCACCATTATTATCAAGTACCATAGTGTCCAGGTGTAATACGACAACTGAGGGTTTCTCCTGTTTAAGGCGCCAGATAAAAAGCTCATTCAAAAGTGACCGGTATGATGAATAGGAGTTGCCGTTGAACTTGCTGAAAAAACGCTTCATCGATGCAGTACTAAGTAGTTCATCAACATCGCGCTCAATTACTGCTGCATATCCAGGATCTTTTTTGAGTTCATCAAACCGTGCTATTGAGTGTTTGGTGCCATCCATACAAAATGATATAAATTGTCTGGCACATTCACTGATTGATTCACCTTTGCCGCTTTTCCGTAAATGACCAAATTTTTCTTCAATCATTGGTAAGAAACCTGTCCTATCAAGGTATCGAAGTATAAAACTCAATCCACCCCTGCCTGAAAGAGTGTCGTTGGTGATTTCAACATCACTTATCTTGCTTTCTTTTCTGTCGTAACCTATCTTCATTGTATCACCTTTTGAGTGTTGTTTTCTTGTTAGTAGCTATAAGCTTTTCACCTATAATCTACTACATGAAACGCCTCAAAGGGTGCTTTTTTATGTAAATGTATCGTTCGATTTAGA
>JARUKZ010000098.1 GCA_029688955.1 Chitinispirillales bacterium ANBcel5
TTTTGTTGTTTTTTCATGAAAGGGTGGTGGGTGGGGAAGCTGAAAACGATGCCTGCCGCCACGGAGTTTATATAAAATGCCTTATGCGATCATGCGCTATAATGAAATCAACACCACATTTTGAGCATGTGTGGAGTCCCGCATAAGGCCACGATGGCCGTGCGGGACGGAACGAACGCATAAGGAATTTTATGTAAAAGGCAAACATCCATGGATGGTGTTTGACGGCCCTGGGCGGCGGGACTACAACAAGTTTCATGTTTAGCTCTGGAAGATTATCTACAAATGCAATTAACTCCAATGGAACGGGAATTCTTAATTCAACGGGTTAAAAGTGGTTTGAATCATGCTAAGTCTATCGGGAAAACACTTGGAAGACCTAAGAATTCAGCAATGGATGATCAGGCATTCCTGAAAAAGTTTAAGGGCCTTTCTGTAGACCTGAAAAACGGTCTGTCTGTAAGAAAAGCAGCAAAAGTACACGATGTTTCGCTGAATACTGTTTTGAAGGTAAGAAAGGTGATGAGTGTGGCAGGGTGAGCACTATTTCCAAACTTTTTCAAATAACATTCATGCCAATTTATCTAAGGTAATTCAATCAATCTTTCCAAGAGTGATGTATCAATAATATTCATGGTTTTATGGTAAGTAGTGCGTTCATGATATCCTCTACGTACTATGTAAAAACTATCAGGGTATAGGCACTTTTCTCGATTCACTAAGGCAAAATCTCCTCTCTTTGCCTTGAACATATATTTTAATCCCATTTCAATTCCCAGCGGGTCAGGCAAGTGAAAATAAACAATTAAAGTATCGTATTTTTCTCCACCAAAAATGGTATCTATTTTAAAAGTAACTTTCGAGTAGACCCTCATAAAAACTTTTTCTACTGGTGTTACGACACTTTCTGATAAAACTTTTTCAAACGTTCTTTCTGATGTTTCATCAATAAAATAGAGTTCCTCTTTTATTGCAGTACCAATTGCAATCACAGTTTCATTAATCCGGTTTACTTCTCCTATTTCACCATTCGAGACTGCTTTGTGTTCATTCTTGCAATTAACGCTAAAAACTAAGAAAGCACCTATAAATATAAGCATTTTTTTTGATTTACTTACTTTATTGTGAGTATACATCTTCTACTCTCTGTTGCTTATTTTCCATTATATCATGATGTGCATCCCAATCCGTGCACCCCTTAAATACCTGCATATATCGATGGAACATTTCATGAAATATGGTTCCTCCAACTGTTGAAGGTTCTCGTGCACCAGAAACACCCATTGGATAAGCTGCAGCATTTCCTCCAGCCCTATTTTTGACACTAAATATATCATTTCTATTAACAAATCCAAGCTCACCGGGACTTGTTTCATTAATATCAGTAATTATTATCACATTAAATACTCTATCTGTTGCATTTTCCATTGGTCTATATATTTCTAGAAAATCTTCTGAAGTAAAAAGGGGGTCCAAAACTGCAGCAATGTCATAATCAGTTGCTAATTGCCCATCTAACGTAATAAATATAAAGTTAACCTCATTTCCGTCAGGATCAACCGCATTAATCGGATTGTAACCATTTCCAACATACGCATATCTATCCCAGAACTGCTCCTTCGGATCAGTACTTATCCACCTCCCCACATCCGCACA
>JARUKZ010000099.1 GCA_029688955.1 Chitinispirillales bacterium ANBcel5
TTTTGAATCTGAAACAGAACATCTCTCCTATCTTTTAATAGATGACTTTGAAGATGGTGACCTTATCTCACGGGGAGGCGGGGATTGGTATACCGGGTCTGATGACGAAGTGCAGGAGCCACTACTACCGGGCAACAGCACTTCTTCCATAGAGGTTAAAGAGGTTAGGATAAATCACTATTTTCGAAAAGGTTTGGTATGGGAATACACATTGGGTGATAATCCAGTTAGAGATAGTACAGGTTTTGAATTAGGAAACTGGGTGTGGGCTGGTGTAACAGTTGGCAACTTTAATGCAGAAGGGTTTGATGGTATTGCTTTTATAGCAAAATCAGATACTTCAGGTTACATAGAAATAGAAGCAAAAATCGACGGGATAACATCATATCGAAAAGGAATTGAGCTGTCAACAGAGTGGGAATTCTATCACATACCTTTTGATGAACTGGAAATAGTGGATAGTGGCGATTCAGCTATTGAATTTGACCCTGCAAGGATAACAAATTTCGGGTTCCATATTGGTCACCCCGACTCTAATGGTGATAGTGGTGAAATAATTATTACTGATCTGCAACTTTACACTGAAGCGGAGGTTGTAGTAGTTGAAGCAACAAAGTCAGGAAATGGAAGGATCTATCCTCATGGAGAAACCGTATGCATAGAAGGTTTATCACAGGAGTTTACTTTCATCCCCGATTTCAATACAAGTGTTTATGATGTTTTAGTTAATGGTGTTTCTGCCGGTACATGTTCAACATACACTTTTTCTGCAGATTCTTCGGGTACAGTGCACGTGATTTTTGAATCTGAAACAGAACATCTCTCCTATCTTTTTATGGATGACTTTGAAGATGGTGATCTTATTTCACGGGGAGGCGGAGATTGGTATACCGGGTCTGATGCTGAAGAGCAGGAACCACGAACACCGGGAAACAGCACTTCTTCCATAGAAATCGAAGAGGTTACAGCCGATCACTACTCCGGAAAAGGTTTGGTATGGAGATACACGCTGGGGGATATTCCAGTTACAGATAGTACAGGTTTTGAATTAGGAAATTGGGTGTGGACAGGTGTAACAGTTGGCAACTTTAATGCAGAAGGGTTTGATGGTATTGCTTTTATAGCAAAATCAGATACTTCAGTTTATATGGAAATAGAAGCAAAAATCGAAGGGATAACATCGTATCGAAAAGGAATTGAGCTGTCAACAGAGTGGGAATTTTATCATATACCTTTTGATGAACTGGAAATAGTGGAATGTGCCGATTCTGCTATTGAATTTGACCCTGCAAAAATAACAAATTTCGGTTTCCATATTGGTCACCCTGATTCCAATGGTGATACTGATGAAATTATTATTACTGATCTGCGGCTTTACACTGAAGGGGAGGTCGTAGTAGTTGAAGCAACAAAGATAGGTGATGGAAGAATCTATCCTCATGGAGAAACTGTATGTATAGAAGGCTTATCACAGGACTTCACTTTCATCCCCGATTCCAATGCATTTATTTCTGATGTTATAGTTAATGGTGTTTCTACCGGAGCATGTTCAACATACACTTTTTCTGCTGATTCTTCTGGTACAGTGCATGTGATTTTTGAACCAGAACCAATACCTCTCTCCTATCTTTTGATAGATGAC
>JARUKZ010000100.1 GCA_029688955.1 Chitinispirillales bacterium ANBcel5
CCCTCTCTGACTATATTAATGAGACAAAGTCATGTATTAAATTATAGGTAACATTAGAAGGGCGAAAAAGGACGATACATGATAACACACAAGCATGAAAGTGAGTCGGAACTACCAGAAAGGGAAGGTGGCTTAAGGTCGACGGGAGTCCAAGCCGATTCCAATGCCCAAAAGCCTGACCCTGAGGTTATTCCAAAGAGCAAACGGCGTCGTTTAACACGGGCGTATAAAGAAAAAGTGCTCCGAACAGTTGAAGAGATCAAATCAGATGGCAGCCAGTCAGTTGGAGCTTACCTACGCAAAGAAGGACTCTATTTCTCAGCGTTAAGTAAGTGGTCACGGGAGCTTAAAAACGGCAGTCTCAGGGAGAAAAAAACAGGGCCGAAGCAAAGTAACCGTGAGGCATTGGCTTTGGAAAACAAACAGCTTCGTCGTAAGCTGGAGCAGACAGAGAAAAAGCTCAGGAAAACCGAGCTTATCGTTGATCTCCAAAAAAAACTCTCAACAGTACTGGGGGACGATTTGACCGAGAACTGCGAAAACGAAGAAGAGCTATGATTGAAGAACATGGAAAAGAAATTGGTGTCCGTGAGTTGTGCGAAGCACTGGGTGAATCACGTGCATCGTTTTACCGATCTAGGAAGCCTAAACAGAGTGTTGCCAATCGTGTATCACACCGAAAGCTGACAAAATTAGAAGAGGAAAAGGTACTCGAAACCCTCAATTCTGAGCGATTCTGTGATATGGCTCCAGGTGAAATTTATGCCACATTACTGGATGAGGGGACCTATCTGTGTTCGGAGAGGTCAATGTATCGCATATTGTCCCGGAACAAGCAGAATTACCAGCGACGCCAATCTCCACCACGTCTTTATGCAAAACCTGAATTGCTGGCAACAGCACCTAATCAACTATGGTCATGGGATATAACAAAATTAAAAGGGCCAGCGAAATGGACGTATTTTTACCTTTACAAGATCATTGATGTTTACAGTCGTTATGTTGTTGGATGGATGGTCGAATACAGGGAAACCGGGGCATTGGCAAAAGAGTTCATAAAGGACATATGTGCAAAGCAGGAAATTTTGCCTAATCAGCTTACATTGCATGCTGATAAAGGTAGTTCAATGACATCCAGAACGGTTGGACAATTGCTTGCAGATCTGGGGGTAACCAAGACACACTCCAGACCCCATGTATCAAATGATAACCCTTATTCAGAATCAGCTTTTAAGACACTGAAATACCGTCCTGATTTTCCTCAAAGATTTGGTTCAATTGAGGATGCCAGGGCGTTTTGCAGGATGTTTTTTGAATGGTACAATAATCACCACAGGCATTCTGGAATATCGATGCACACGCCGGTTTCAGTTCATTACAATGAACATGAAAAGATTCAGGTTAAAAGATCAATAGTTCTTATGGAGGCATATTTAAGACACCCGGAGCGCTTTGTAAAAGGGGTTTCGGAACCGAAATCGGTTCCCAATGAAGTATGGATTAACAAGCCTGAAGTAAAAACACAACCGGTGGAAAGGGTAACTTAAGTTTTAAGGTAGATTTGTCTCATTTTTATTGACAGGTTCCG
>JARUKZ010000101.1 GCA_029688955.1 Chitinispirillales bacterium ANBcel5
GCCTTTAGGATCATAACAACATCGTAAATCCTGAAGAGTATCGGTTGTACCAACCAACTTCTTATGTTTTGGTTTAGGCAACCCAAAAATCAATCAATTTTACAGCTAATAGTGCTAAATTGTTATTTGATTCAACACTTTATGCCTATGGAATATCTATACAAAGCTATAATTTTTAATGCAGATAATAATGAAGTACCAAATGTGTAATTAATAAATGCATGGTACGCATAATGCCAACCTATTACCAAAGCAAGAACTTACTTATTTCATTTTATTGGCTGCTACGACTTAACTTAAGGTTTTTTCGCAAAAACAGACAAGCTAAACAAGTATTATACAACTTCACTTTACTTGCTTCAAAATAAATGGCAAATAATATGTAATACCCAAATATGCTATTCCACCAATCGCTAAACCACCGGTAACGAGCATGGCTGTAAATAAAATTTTATTTATTAGCCATGTTTGTTTTGGCACCTCTTTATATATTTCATCCTCAACCCAAATATAATATTTCCCATCTTTAACACGACCACTGAATGCATCTCCACCAATCATGTATTTATGTATAGAAAATGCAGCCATCATAACAAGCACCAAACCAACAAAACAAATAGATGATAATGTTAATATTTTCTTCAAGGACATCCTCCTTAATTTACACTGTAAGAATAACTCGTATTCTAACTATCTCCTGTTGCGGCCACCATAACCTAAGAAAAGACTACCACCAACTCCAGCTGCAAGTTTAAAACCAGTTTTTGGTCCTAATTTACCACCAATACCAACACCACCAATTATTAATGATGCATCTACTCCAATCTTATGCCCAGCTATTTTAATATTGAAAGACACTTTATACTCCATCAACTTAGCATCAGCATTTGCATATAAAGCAAAATTATCCATTCCCGCTCCAGCTTTTGCACTTAAATATTCTACACCACCTTTTATAGTCAAACCATAATTACTTTCTTTATCTGTTAAGCCAATTTCACCACTCATATCAATTATTGAAGCTTGAGCATCTGCCTTGAAATCTCCATAACTGATATCGTTTGTTAGGTAACCTCCTGCTCCAAATAATTTTAAGTAGTTTTCTTGATTGTATAAATCATTATCTTTACCTTCAATTTTCTTTAAATAAAAGTCTCCCCCAATCTTACCACTGCTAAACCAATTTATTTTATCTTCTGTACTTTTATTGCCTTTATCTGAAGCAAAGACATTTCCAGATGTTATCTCAAACTCCGGAAACTCTATTAATTCAGTCTCTGTATTATTCTCTAAATCCCTAAAATCATAATCTATCTTACCAGTTTCTGTTGTTTCAACTGATACAGTATCTGGAGTGCTTTTTTGTTCCCACCTGTCTTCATTCCAAGTATAACCCTCTTTCGCCATTTCTCTTGCGCTACTCTCAGAATATTCCGGAAAAGATGTCCGTCGACCATCAGGATCATTTAAAGCAGTAGGACGACTTCTGCAGTACTCATACAAATTCCACCCATCCACCGGCCCCGCCGGATCCGCACTCAACCA
>JARUKZ010000102.1 GCA_029688955.1 Chitinispirillales bacterium ANBcel5
GATCCACAGAGAGGAATCTGATGTTGCTAAAATCGTATTGATATGGCTTGAAGCAAACCCACTGTTATCACTCGAAAAGAGTGTGTCAGAATAATTCCTGATTACCCCTTTTGAAGTAGCAAACCAGATCTTTTCCAAATGATCTTCAGCAATTGCATTGATATTACCCGATGGTATAAATCCATTTCCTCTCAGGTCGTTTACCCTTACCCCGTTTCTAACAACTCCAAACACATGAACATTAGTATTCCCAATAAAGTAATATGTACTGTCTTGTGTACGTAGCATATCGGTAAAGGGCCTAGTATAAGGATGGCTCCATTCACTTCCATTATATTTGCTAATTACATTTTTACCATCACTGCATCGAACCCAGACGGAGCCATCGTAATCGGCATAAATATACTCTATCATATTGTTGGCAGGTGAGTTGGTACTGATCTGTTGCAGTTCTCCCCACACAAGCTTTCCAAAAAAATAAGTCCCACCAATCCAGGCGATATTCCCACTTACCGGAGCTATTGCCCATATTCCAGTGCCTCCTCGCTCATACTGTAGCCTTACGTCCCAGTTCTCATTCTCATAAACCATTACATTCAGACCATACGCCCATATATCACCCTGAGCAGAAACGGAAAAACCCAAAACAGAATTGCTGAGAGTCCCGTCCTCAGTTGAATACGATCTCCAGTCTGCACCATCATACACGGCAACATTCCATATATCAGTGACAAAAAGCTCACCTCTGCTTACAACCATGCTACATGGGTTATCAAATGGCAGCTCGATGGTTTTATGATACTGTCCATCAATACCAAAACGAAATACCCTGTTTTTAACTCTTACATAAACGCAGCTATCTGCTCCTCCTGAAACGACATTATCAACATATTCATCTGTTCCTCTGAGTTCATCAAATGCAGTAATCCGTTTGAAAGTAGTGCCACTTTGTTTCAGTATCCCATCCGATATCCCTACCCATACAGCACCGGAATAATCAACTGTAAGATCGTTTACCCTGCTGCTGAAATGAAATTGTTGTCCAAAACTACCGTTCCTGAATTGGGCGATTGTATTACCCGATGCAGCCCACACAACCCCCGATGAATCCAATACAAGTTTAATACTACTATCGGAAAAAAAAACGTTATCTCTATCAAATACCTGTTGCTCCTCAGTATTTGTATTCCAGCGCACAAGTCCGGTGTTTTTAGTAGCCATCCAAAGATACTGCCCATCTATGAGCAGATCGGTTATATCTTGCCTGTTAATATGATGGTTCCAGGGGATTTGAGCATTTAATACAGTTGGTAAGAGAAGCAAAAAACATAAAAATTTGAATACACGTTTATTCATCATTTTTCCTTGCATAGTTACAGTTTTTCATTAAAGATTACTTCCCTCTCTTTAATTTCTTCCTGTTCAGACCTTAAAAAGTAAAAAACAATAGCTTTAGCATCAT
>JARUKZ010000103.1 GCA_029688955.1 Chitinispirillales bacterium ANBcel5
GTACTATGACAGTGATATCGGACGGTGGGTAAGTACGGATCCGATGGAGCAGTATTTCGATTTATATCTTTATGGTGGAAGCAATCCGATAAATAGGTTTGACCCCGATGGCAATCAAGATGAACATTTCCAAATGGCGATTTCTATGCCACGGTCTCTTGGTGGCCTAATAAGCTGGTTAACCCCTAAGCATGAACAGGATGCTATTATGGATTTTGGTGAAAAGGCTATGTTAGGAAGTGTGGCTGTTTCTGGAACAGCTTTAGCTGCTCCCGTTGCTCTAAAGGCGGCTCCTGTTGTGGCTGTAACATGCAAAACACTAGTTCTTAGTCACCCTGTGGCTGTTACATCTACTGCTAGTACCGCAATAGATGTAGCAGATGCTGTTTTGGGTGTACCAGATGCATCAGATCAAGGACTTACAGGGTTTAAGCAGGTTTTTACTGGAGTAGCTCAATTTTTTCAATACATTTTTTCTGGTAAAGATTAATGTTCAAATTTAAACCTTACTTATTTGGCTTTATTATAACAATAGCCATATTTTTATTTTATGGTTTAACAGGGTACAGAAAGGGTTTTGGTTTTGTTAGTGAACCTATGAATGCTAAACAGTTGTTTGAGTTTTTTTTATGTCATATAAGTTATGTGATATTTGGTTTTTTTCTTGGTACATTTCTTTTGGGCTATATTTTTAAACAGATATTTTCAAAAAAACATTACGATAAATAAACTAATTGGTGCCCACACCGGCCGCCTTTTGTTTTAGCAATTAGCTGTTAGCAGTAAAAAGAAGACAATAAGGCTGTAATGCTGTAAGAAGGATAATGCTATCATATTCCTATAGCTGAGATTGTTTTAATTGTCATCATATAGTTTCCCAAATTATTGATCATACAATTTTCACCCTTCCATCATACCCCGATGAATCGGGACTTGATTATTATACAAATTGTACCAGCTTTCCCAAATTAAATCTGCTCATTGGAGAACCTTTTGCATCATACTCCCGTTCTCTCGGATTATCGTCATAACCTGATAAAAGAGTAAAGGCCGCAGGTTTTCCCGCAGCCTCTTTTGTTTTCCCTAACAGCCGTCCAGAAATCTCCGGTGCCTTACTCCTCAAACAAACAAAGTAGCCCGTGCGCTCTGGGCCGTTCGGGTTAATCATCCAAAAACCCTCACTTTTACATAATGTGCAATTATACGCCGCCGGGCAGGCGGGCTTAAAAGATTAACCGTCATCGTATAATTAACATTATGCAAACCCCAGCGCCCGGGAATGGGAGATAGTTAAGCTATTAGCTGTTAGCTATTAGCTTTTAGCAGAAAAAAAGAGAGAGAAATAAAGCTGTAAGAAGGATAATGCAATCATATTCCTCCCAGCTAATTGCTAACAGCTAACCGCTAACAGCTCCATCCACC
>JARUKZ010000104.1 GCA_029688955.1 Chitinispirillales bacterium ANBcel5
TCCGGCCCATGCCGAAGTTACCGCCTATAATATTTTAATCTACAATATTTTCCCTTACAGGCGGTAATTTGGGGTGTACTCACCCGGCATGGGCCTGTTGTTGGTTGTTTTTGTTTAGCTACCTTAGTGTTCTTTTAAATTTATGCCTCCGAAAGGGTTTTTCCGCGTGGGGTCCGTTTTTTCTGCTCTTGCTTCTATTCATTTTCTTAAGACTTATCTAATAAGAGAAACTCTCCTGCTTCATAATGAAAATATTTGAGTACTATTTTGAGATTTTTACAAATATCTTTAATCAAAGGATAATACACTTTTGGGAAACTGTCTCCAAGAATAATCCCTTTTAGACAGCTTTCAATATTGATGTAAATGCCATTATCATCCAATGCACGGTCACTCTTTGTCAGTAATATAATGCGGTATTCATGCTCGTCTTTATAATCCATTTGTTTGCAAAAAAACATATCTTTGTAATATGCTTCAATATGTTTACAAGCAAAATTGTATGGCGTATCTTTTTCAAAAGTATCTTTATCAGCACACAAGCAATGATGTCTAGAACCAGTAATAAGGTTGTCTTTATATTTCATAGAATCTTGAAAAATTACGTAAGATTCTCTGCCATAGTCATGTTCTAATGTGTTTGAAATATCCTTTTTTGAGAATACGAGGCATACTCCTTTATGTCCTTCACCATATTGTGACCACATTCGTGGTCTTGAATATCCGTAGATTGGGTTTCCATTTTTTGATGAGTTACAGCAAAAAGAACTAAATACTACTTGTTTTTTAAGAATCTTGTTGATGTTTTCTTTGGCCAAATTGATGTTTTTTTCTACACATTCATCCCATCCCCAGCCTGTTGCCATGAATATCTTCTCTTTATATTCATAAGGGTCATTAGTGTTGTTTAGTAACGAAAACTTAAATAGCTTACTATCTAAAATGTATTCAAGTGCAACAGAAGACCGAGTATAGTGGAATAATGCATCATCGCTTTTCAAAAATTCATCATGGCTATCTTTATGTTTACAGTGTGAATACATTTACACACTCCTTTTAAACCCATTCTGCTTGCTCATTTTCTTTTCCCCCCACGCTCCGGCATAAATTTCTATAAAATCTATTCTAAACAAAAATTGACAACAACGTCTGCGTAGCAGAAACAGTTTCTGCTATATTTGCCTTGTCCTTGTTTCTGATATGCACCCAAAATCCAGAGTATCATTACCTTAAGCTTCAGCTACTACCCAAAAATTTGGACATATCACGAATATATATCTAGATATCATAATCGTCCAGTGGACTTCTAACTCTTTTTATCGTATTTGTTGAAACATGGGTATAAATCTCCGTGGTTTTGATACTGTTGTGACCTAAAAGCTCCTGTATGATTCGAAGATCGGTGCCTCGCTCAAGC
>JARUKZ010000105.1 GCA_029688955.1 Chitinispirillales bacterium ANBcel5
GATTGAAATAAGTGGTATTTCGGTGGAGGATAAAGTCTACGATGGAGATGAGGATGCGTATATCTCTGGCACAGCAGAGCTTGTAGATGTTATATCAGGTGATGATGTGCACCTTAATGGAAGCCCTGTAGCATCTTTTGAAACTAAAGCTGCAGGAGATAATATACCCGTTACTATCTTTGGATATGAATTAACAGGTGATTGTGCATCAAACTATAACCTCATCTTACCAATAGAGCTTACAGCTTCTATTACTCCAAGACCGGTTGAAATAAGTGGTGTTTCGGTGAAGGACAAGGTTTACGATGGTACGTCTGAAATTGAGATTATTACCTCTGATCTTACTGGTGTAATTGATGGTGACGAGGTTTACCTTGATAACCATACACACGGTACACTTTCCCAATCAGGGGTTGGGAATAGCATTACCGTGAGAACCGATATGGTTTTATCAGGGATCGATTCAGACAACTACTATTTTGAGCAACCTTTAGGTATTACTGCCCGGGTAACCCCTGCCAAACTAATCATTACAGCAAATGACACCACTAAGATGGAAAATGAACCGGATCCTGATTTTACAGTCAGTTATTCTGGATTTGTGCCGGGAGATGGAGTGGGTGTAGTTACAGATCTCGAAATCAACCGTGTTCAGGGTGAAAAACCCGGTGATTACGAAATCATTCCTTCTGGTGCTGTTGCCCCAAACTATAACATTCGTTACCAAAGAGGAGTTCTAAGAATAGAACAATCTGTATCGGTCAGTAATGACAGATCAATACTTAATCAGAACGAAAAAGGACAGTATGGAATAACCATTTTTAACAATCCGGTTTCTCGTAATTATTCACGTGCAGAATTCAATGTGAGAACACCAGAAGCAAGTGAACTCCAGATAATGATTTACGATGCACTTGGGAACCGCTTGTATGCTGAAACTGTTAAGACAGATCCATTTGGCAACAGTGAAACAATTGTCTGGAATCTATCAAATGCCCGTGGTGCGAGAGTTTCGATTGGAACCTATCTTATCCGGGTAGTTGGTTATGGTAGAACCACCTCTCAGCAGTACCTTTATGGGGCTAAGTTGGGAGTTACTGATAGGTGAATCTAGTATTTGAATGGAAGTAAAACTGCTTGGATATATATTATCTGCAGGGCCTTGCAGGGGCTGGTAAACATAACTCCCAAATGTGGGTCAGGCATGCGCTGTGCCTGACCTGATATTTATACAAAGTGTAATCTTGCTTCAAATGTATTAGGAGAAGATGTTATGTGTTGACGAGGTTTTTTTGGAACTTCTTATGGTTGTTATTGTTGCTTTATATTTATTGAAGCTATATGGATAATGAGGAGTTTGATACAACAATGAAAGACATAACTCCATGATGAAAATGAGCGAAACATTTTT
>JARUKZ010000106.1 GCA_029688955.1 Chitinispirillales bacterium ANBcel5
TTGTATCATTTCTTATAATCTGTTTCTACTATAAATTTAGCTCAAACATCAGAAATGGCGCCTCGAGGTCCGGTAATCGTTCTTCCGGGGGGCATTAGCGAAGAGCGTACGGGCAAACCCACCTGTATCGCGGATCAAATCGACCGTCGCATTACATCTTTGTTGCGATGAGGGGCCTGTTTAGGGGGTGTTTCTCACAAAATGACCCATGTTTCTCAAATTATGGACTGTCCAGCCTTTTTGATAAAGCAGTGCGAGTATCCCGGTACAGGCAATAATAGCCAATAAGAGCCATCTGAGACCGCGGGACTTTTTGAGACAATGGTTTTTAAAAGTTCTGCACCTATAGATGTGCTTAGAATGGCTCTGATCTATCATTCCTTATGAATATATATGCCCTTAAAATTGGTCTTGGGTATCAGAAAAAGGTTCCTCACGGTAGGGTGATTTTCCTTCCAGAGGGGGTTAAAGAAGATATTTACCCTTTTGCGGCTTCATAATTTACCTGAAAATGAACAATTGAACCCAGTTAGTTCAGAATTTTGTGGTTTAAACTTGTCTTCGTTGAGGGGAGGATGGAGATCTAGGCCAGGAGGCACGAGTTGAGAATATATTCTGATTTTTTTCTTTACTGCACCCGAACATCAGATACATTTTATTTAGTTGAGAATGAAAAAACTGTGAGCCCCCGTGACGAAAAGGAAGATAAGCCCGGATTTGTTGCAGAGTACCGCAGCCGAAGCGCAAAACTATGACAATCAAGGGAAAACATCCAATTAGTATCACAAGTGTTGATGACACCTACATAATATGCTTTAACTATAACAGGGACATTGTAGATGCAGTTCGTTCCCTGCCAGGCAGACGTTATGATGCAGCAGGGCGTGTTTGGCACATACCCAAATCTCCTATGGTTAAATCGAAGATAATTAGCACGTTATCTCCCCTTGGGGCGGTAACTTTTACAAACGACCACGATAAGAACTCTTCAGACCTTTTTCAAGACGACCTCTTAGAGCGCTGTGTACAACAACTCAAACGAAAACGCTACAGTAACAATACGATCAGAAACTATTCCAGACACATTGCAAATTTTTTATCGTTCGCCCGGCAGAATGAACAAACCGATGAAACTGTCATAATTCATTATTTAAACTACCTGGTCACCGATAAATTTGTTACCGGTTCATATCAGAGTATGTCGGTGAATGCCATCCGCTTTCTGATGGTCGATGTTCTTGGAAAAAGGATGCCCGAATGTGCGTTACGCCCAAAAAGAGAAAAGTACCTTCCGGTCGTATTGAGCGAAACAGAAGTACTATCGATACTACACTCAGTAACCAACCTGAAGCACAAATTAGCTCTTACTCTGA
>JARUKZ010000107.1 GCA_029688955.1 Chitinispirillales bacterium ANBcel5
GCCGCCTCCGGCTTTTCCATGGGTGCATACCACATATAGTGGTCAGCTCATTCGATAACGTAAACAGGGGGCTGGAGGCGGATACGGATACATATCCAGCCCACCGCAATGATAGAATATAGCTGTGATATAGTTCGTCCTGCTGCGGAAACCGCTGGCCATTCTTTTCACTTTTTCCACTTTTGCATTAATACTTTCCCCCAGAGCATTCGTTATCCTATGCTTAGCATATGTTACAATATTATCAATATGCGTCTTTAATGTTTTCGCCGCATCCTTTATGGGCTTTATTCGGGAGTGTGTTGCCCAGAAGTACCAAGAATCAAAATATTTTCTCATGTTTGCTTCATATTTGTAATCCCAAAGATGACGGAGATTGTCTTTAATGGCGCATGCTCTCGCAGTCTTCAAATCCATAGCTTTCAAAGCGCGGTACTCCTCTTTGCGCCATTCCGGAACATTTTCCTCATTCCATAACCACAGGTACTTTGTTCTCTTAAGTGTCTGATCACCCTCAGCCATCAACTTTTTATGCTCTGATTTCCTTGTCTTGTCAACTGCCTTGTTCACGTACTGCATTGCATGAAAACGATCAAATACTATTTTCTTCTCTGCTCCAGGGATACATTTCTTGGTTGCCGCCATGTATGGCCGCCACATGTCCATGGCTATTGCTTTGACTTCAGCCAGTTCCTTTTCTGTGAATTGCAGATAGTAGGCTTCTAAACTCTTCTGTTCCCGGTCATCACAAACATATTCCACTGTTCCCTTATCTATATTTGTTACAATGGTTTCATATTTATGGCCACGGGCAAAAGCCTTTTCATCAACACCTATTCTTTCCGGGATCACACGGGGTTTTCTTGCCTTGCCCCGTGCTACAGCTCGTTCGACAGCGTTCCAGCAGCGGTCCCAGCTTAAGGAAAACAGTTGGGCGACAGCCTTGACTGAGCACTCCTTGCTTATGTCGATAATAAATGCTTCGAACTGATAGGTCATATCCGAACCGTTCTCGCCAAATTCAGATACTATCTGCTTGATTCCGTGCTCCTTGCAGTTGGATCTAGGCAAACGAACATGGATAAATGTAGTCATCTGACACACATTTAAATGGCGGTATACCCGTTCTGGAGAGTGGTCGTATACAGCACAAAAATGATCACAAACAGGGCATCTTACTTCGATATTCATTTCATGATCAACCCAGATATCTACCCTCTGCTGTTGTTCATCAACTTTCACTGTGGTTATAAACCACGGTTCGTTCAAACCAAGTATTTTTTCAAAAAGTGTTTTATCATTCATAACATAAAAGTACTTTAATACAATATGTAGGGGCTACCCATTAAAATGTCTGATGACCC
>JARUKZ010000108.1 GCA_029688955.1 Chitinispirillales bacterium ANBcel5
AGAAGGCATTGTAATTTATGACAGATCTACAGCTACCCAGGATATCATAATTGGTAATAGCAAAAGAGAAGTAATGAGAAATGAAAAAACTATTCGACTGTTGCACTTTGAACCTTTTGGTAATGAGTGATTAAATGTTTACAAGTCAATACCACACTGAAATTAACTTCGTGCACAAAAAAGCCGCCCAGGCAAAACGCGCAAGGTTTTACGGCTTGCCCTACGCAGTAGTCTGCTACGGAGGCTAGGATAGGAGAACCGACCTGAGCGGTCCCTGAGCTCCCAACCAAAGGGTCTTCGAAGGGTTGCGCACAGAGCATTTATTGTAGTTTTCATAGTTTGTAGTGGTGTTTTAAAAAAAATGATTTGGGGTCGCACTAGATCGAGCTGCATTGATCAATTTATTAACATTCCCGCCAAATTTCCGGCTCTTAGAACTCGAGGGGAGTGCATTGCAACAAGCTCTAAGAGCTTAAAAGGTGCATCTCCCAAAACTCACCAATTCTCGAAAAGATTATATTAGGATAGTCCTCAGCATAAGCAGATACTTCCTGGCGCGCATTGCAGGTTCGGGTGCGTTTGAGCACCTGAATAAAGGCAGAAAATTTGTGAACATTCATCCTTAGAATGCGATAGAAGGGGTAGCCATCGAGCTCTAAGGGGCTGAAAACAGGAGAAAAACAGGAAAAAATGGCCTTTAGAGGCAGCAAAGGGCATTTGTGCTGGTCCGACGCGGGAAAATCCATACTTCTAAGAATGCCTGAAAACGGCTGAATACTGAACTCAAACTCACAATCTGTTTCAACTGCGCTCCGGTCCAAATTATGAGGCAAGATTCGGTGTATGGCTGCGCAACACACTCTGTGCAGTGAGAAACATGCCCCATGCAGTGAGAAACATGCCCCATGCAGTGAGAAACATGCCCCGTGCAGTGAGAAACATGCTCCGTGCAGTGAGAAACATGCCCCGTGCAGTGAGAAACATGCCCCGTGCAGTGAGAAACATGCCCCGTGCAGTGAGAAACATGCTCCGTGCAGTGAGAAACATGCTCCGTGCAGTGAGAAACATGCTCCGTGCAGGGGTGTTTCACCCATGTTTCTCACTGTTTTACCCATGTTTCTCACTGTTTCACCCATGTTTCTCACTGTTTTACCCATGTTTCTCACTGTTTCACCCATGTTTCTCACTGTTTTACCCATGTTTCTCACTGTTTCACCCATGTTTCTCACTGTTTCACCCATGTTTCTCACTGTTTCACCCATGTTTCTCACTATTTCACCCATGTTTCTCACTATTTCACCCATGTTTCTCACT
>JARUKZ010000109.1 GCA_029688955.1 Chitinispirillales bacterium ANBcel5
CCCTGTTTTGCTTGGAACATGCCCTGTTTTGCTTGGAACATGCCCTGTTTTGCTTGGAACATACCCTGTTTTGCTTGGAACATGCCCCGTGCAGCTTGGAACATGCTAAAAACCAAGATGTTTGACCCATGTTCCAAGATGTTTGACCCATGTTCCAAGATGTTTGACCCATGTTCCAAGATGTTTGACCCATGTTCCAAGATGTTTGACCCATGTTCCAAGATGTTTGACCCATGTTCCAAGCGTTTTGGGGCATGTTCCAAGCTGTTTGCTGTTTATAGTGGGGTTCAAAGGATACTGCAGTTCCAGTGACTTAAGTCTGTGCCCAAATTGCAGGTTCGTTATATTACACAGCGACAAAATCGCCGATTGTCGACTATTCAGCCGGGATGTCGATAATTTCTAATGGCCTGGTACAGCACATTTTTTTCAGGGCTCAATGAACATGTCAAATTCAAAAGCTCGATCTGTTTTTGTAGTTACTTACATAGCCACCATAGAGGCTTTGTTTTCATAATGGTACTTTTTTTTCGAACCATTGACTATGCCTCACTCAAAACTTATTTCACTTATAGAAAAACTCTCTTTTCAGTTGCAATGCTAAATTTTTCCGTTTCATACATCAGACTTGCATGTCTAGTTTATTTCGGCTCTGCCTGTAATAATCAAAAACACTAAGGCAAAAGGATTTATCATGTTCCAAACCAATTCTATTCATGCTTATCCACGACCAGATGGTAGAGACCGAGCCGGGAAGGTCTCAAACAACGCTAAACTACGAAGCCTTCCTTTGTCAAAGTGGGCTGCGCCAATGGAGCAAATACTATGATTAATAAACTGCCCAATAGAAAAGCGTTGCGTTTAAAGAGATACGATTATTCCCGACCGGGATATTATTTCATAACCATCCTCACACAAAATAGAATCCATCGGTTTGGCAAAATTGAAAACGGACAGATGATATTAAACGATGCGGGAAAAATGGTTCGGTCCGTATGGTTCGGATTACCCAAACGATTCCCGATGGCTATATTGGATTCTTTTCAAATAATGCCCAATCATATCCATGCCATTATTGGCATCACCGCCCTCATGGTAACAAACAACAATCCTGATTCTGCTTTTTCCGCAGGAGCGCATGATACCGGAGCGCATGATACCGGAGCGCATGATACCGTGTCGCATGATACCGTGTCGCATGATACCGTGTCGCA
>JARUKZ010000110.1 GCA_029688955.1 Chitinispirillales bacterium ANBcel5
TTTTCCCGGGTAGTGCAAAATGGCTCAGGAGGAGGATTAAAGAGGAAATGGGGCCAAAAAAATAATCCGGGGGGCCCAATAATTAGTTCATTGGTGCTGCAAAATGGTTTGTGAGGGAAAATAAATAGCTCAGAAGGGAAGAAAACTACTTTGTGGGGTTAAATCACCTCGTTTTTGTAGTAAAAAAGGCACAATTGGGTACAGGAATGCTGTGTTCCCTGAAATCCAGGGAGTTTAAAGGGGGGGGCTTATGGTACAGTTACGATTTTTGGGTGCTTAACTATCCGGTGGCGGGCCGGGATTAGCGCTTTTGGGTTCCACTGGTGGGGTGTAGGTGGGTTCATCACAGGTTACCACAGCAGTAGGAACGTTCTCTCTTTTCTGTGCCTTTTGTTCATACCCTTTTGGGGGCCTTCCTCGTTTGGGGCGACGCCAGTAAGCGTTTGCGTAGAGTTTTCTGCGTATCGACTTACGCATGGCAAATTTACCGCAGGTGCGTATCTCCTCTACTATTGTATAGAGTTTAGAGTAGAGCTCATCACGCACTTTTCGCTCTTTTGAATCTTTCGGTTTGCTCTGTCGTCGGAAGATAATTTGCTCAGTAAGGTTAAAAGAGTGCTCAACCGCCTCTTCAAGAACAGACATGTCGAAGTTTATCTTTTTAAGCATCCACTTTCTGTTTCTGCCCATCACCGCCAGATCATTTAAGTGCTGGCTAAGCTTATCACCACTCCGTGTTTTATAGTAGGGAACTTTTAGATGAGAACCGGCCTTCTTAGCCGCGAATCGTATGGACCGGGCAAGATCGGTGCGAAACTTACAAAGCTCGGCAATGTACTTTTTAAGCTCTTTGCCTCTGTATACACTATCGGTTTTTACCTGTCGCCAATCGCTTTGAGCTTTGGAAAGATCCAAAACAAGCTGAGGGATAGCGTCTACAAGCGACATGTCGAGCCCGGCTTTCTTAACAGCTTCAAGGTCGGTGTAACAATGCTTGTGCATATTACATGCCTGCTGTACCAGCACTGCAACCGGCATTTTAATAGGTACAATCGTTGATGATGACTTCATAGGTTCGCTCCTGTTAAAAGTAGTGTGTTACAAATAAAATATTTCAGCGCGCAACGGTTGGCAAAATAAAAGTATAAATATCTTTACTCTGTTATAAAATAAATGTACTTTTATTTTAACCCTGTGGGATTGAGA
>JARUKZ010000111.1 GCA_029688955.1 Chitinispirillales bacterium ANBcel5
TCAGATTCTTCATCAGAAATAACACTAAGCTCTTCATCACCAAAATCTTCTTCATTAAGCAGAAGTATTTCAAAGGTATCAAAGTCATCATCACAGGATTCAAAGTAAAGTGTATCGGTTTGGCTAAGAGTCATTACACTCTCTTTTTCGGGTATTTGTGCAAAACAGGGCTCATTGTGAACCGTGAGTTCAAATTCAATGTAGTCAAAGATATCATCTTCATCTGATGCTCTAAGAAAGAGTGTGTATTCTCCCGGCTCCTCAATCAGCAAAGGAATATATCCTTCCAGATCGGAATAGGAAAAATCAAGGTCTGAGGTATCCTGCCCTGATATGAAAAGTCCAGATACCGAGTTGGGGGGACTTCTGTCTTCAATAATAGTAAAGCCTATAGTATCCGGTTTCTTAGTAAGGATAGTGTACTCTGAACCAAGAGAATCTTTATCGAAATAGAAGGGCTTGCTTAGGACTGTAAGCGGTAGAATTGAAGTTTTTTCTTCACGGGGGTCAGAGTTCAGTGTTGCTGTAGCGATAAGTTCAACATCTCCCGAAACGGAGAAGATGTGAGTAAAGGTGATGGTATCATGCCAGCTATCGCCTTCAAACTCATACACAAAAGTTGTATCAAAAGCTGATTCCTCACATGAGATATGGATCGATTCGACAAAATTGGGGAGAGTGATTTCAATGTTTATATCTACAGGCTGGCCCTCAATGACATCGCTGTTTTCGTCATTGAGCCTTAGATTTATAGCTGCAAGGTTAACATTTTCTCCTGGATTGGTAGGGGATCTGCAGCTCATGTAAAAAAGAAAAGCAGCGACCAGTAATAGCAGCATTTTACACCTGTACATAGTAGAGCCCCCAATTTTGGATATTTCTGATTTGTTTTGATGTTCAGTAAGTATAGTTAGTGACCAGCTTAAGAAAAGTATCAATCAGGTAAAATATTTTATCCTGCTCTCTCTGTCAATAATAAAAATATCTTTATGTTGCTTGGGATTACTTTCTGAGATATAACTTGTATCAAAACTATAACTTCCTGAACAATATATTCTTATCTATAGTGGGTGGTTTGGTGCTGAAACGATAAAAAGTGCCCTTTTTTATCTTGTTTATTGCTCTTTTAAACGCCTATTTAGCTAATTA
>JARUKZ010000112.1 GCA_029688955.1 Chitinispirillales bacterium ANBcel5
CGCTGTTATGTAAAAAAACAACCACTTTTTTAAAAATTTTGCAAAACATACCCATAGGCCTCCTTTTTAGGGCATAACTAAGCCATTACACGCATCCATATTACATTTGAATATGTGTGTGCAACGTGTGTCTGATCCATTCAGAAATAAAGTATTCAGCCTGTCGTAAACAGTCACCGTTTATAATACGGGCTGCATGATATCATTAAATTATTGAGAATGTGCAGCTGCAATCTCGAAAAAACGGGGTTAAACCCACGCAAGCGAAGCCAAACAGTCTGCACAGAGAATATTAATCTGAACGGTTATTCTTACGCTAACTTCCCTTTTCTACTGATACAAGACCATACACATATTCACGTTCATTAAGCCATACATATCGTATCCTGTTAAGTAACTTTTTGGCTATTCTGACTATTGCTACAGATCCATCGCAGCGCTTCCTTAGGTGTCCATATGCATTTAACAATGCAGGATCATACCTTATTGCTACCCATGCACTCTCTATAAGTGCTGGTCGAAGATGTTTGTTATGCCTGAAGCATATTCCTCCTTCTACTACCTTGGTATCTGAGGACTGTGTTGATGGTACTAAACCTACATATGAAGCCAAATGATCCAGGTTGCAAAACCTCTTAATGTCAAATAGTTCTACATATAAAGCGAACGCCGTTAAAGTGCCCAGACCTGGTATTGTCTTGAGCAGCTTTATTATAGGTATACTTTTGGAAATTGTACGTATCTCTTTGAGTGCATCAGCTTTAGATTTTCTCGCATGCTCAAATTCTTCAATATGATTAAGTAAAACCTGCTTATTGTATTCATTTGCCAACTCTAAGCTGCTTAAGTACTGTATGAAACTATTAGACCAACAGTTCCTATCATATTCTTTGGGTATGTCCACACCAGAAAAATGAAGGTGCCCCTTTAAAAAGTTCTTCACTTGAGTTAATCGACGGGACTTCTGTCTGTAAATACGATACAGACACCGTAATGACTCTTGTTCTTCTGTGGGAACATAAATACCCTTCAATGATCCATTGGCAAGCTCTCGACTGAGTTTTCTGCTATCGATAGGATCTGACTTACGATCACGTTCTTTATTGGTGGATGGTACATCTGCTGGATTTACAATTATAT
>JARUKZ010000113.1 GCA_029688955.1 Chitinispirillales bacterium ANBcel5
AAGATTTCCCGGGGAACTGTAAGAGTATAGTACTGTGAAGGGCCTTGCCTTTTCTTTATTTGAGCGGAAACTATTTCGGGGCCTGGCTTAACACAAACTTCTCTGACGCACCGATTTTTGATGAAAGTGTGATAGTAAGGGATTCCATTAAAAATTTCACCAAAACAAAACCAAAAGATCTGTTTAATGATTTTAGAATCTCCTACGCCTATAATCCGGGTGCTGATAAGTTTGACAAGGTACTTTTTGTTACTAACGCAGATAAACAAACGTTCCCGGTGATGGATGAGCTTGAAGGGGGTGCTGAAATCGAGCTTCGTAAAGATTTTAAAGCAGAAGCAAAGAATAGTGGTGATTCTGTTATAATTACCCTTACGATAGGTAATTTTGAGGAACGTCGGTCTATAATCGATTCCGGGGTGAATGTTGGCAGCCTGGTGAGCTTTACTGCTCTGGGGGGCAGTGATGAAACGCACAAGGTGCCGGGGATATCCGCTTTCAGAGGGCGGGTGAGCTCTCGTGGTATAAATTATAAAGGCGAATTGATTTTAGAAGTAGAATCCAAAGACCGGTACCAGCCCGATCCCGGTTCTGAGCCTGTCCAAAGAGGCATTCTCTTTCACTACGGTTTATCCTATGATGAGGAACTGCATTTAGCACCGCGTGTATGGACCAGCTATGTGGGAGGATTGTCATTTAACGCTGATACAGAAGAAAGGGCCTACAGTTTTGCCAGAAGTTTGTGGAAGCTGTGCAGACAGAGTTATCTTATCACCAGAAAAAAGCAACAGGCACCCGATTCACTTACAACCCTTAAGTGGTATTACGATTATAATGACGATACGTTTTCAAACGGTGCCGTACGGTTTCTGCACAATCTCATAGAGTGGACAACTCGCCCCAAAGCGCAGGTAGAATTCACGATACCACTGAATGGATCTATTAACCTCCCAGAAGACACTAAGCGAACCCTTGAGATAGAGCTGCTCGAGCCGGTCTATTTTAAAGATATGGTGTTCACTCATAACGAGAAACGGCGGGGATATGTGACCAG